>CAYHRT010000001.1:0-56721 GCA_964359085.1 uncultured Bdellovibrio sp.
AACACTTGCCCCAGATTTAAGTCGGGTAGTGAGTTCAATCACCAGTTCGGTCAAGGCGCAATCAATGGCAATGGGAGAGGTCCCAGGAGTTGTCGCGGCCTGAAAAAGAGAATCGAGTGCATTTCGTTGGTTCGGATTGGGACGAACGAGTACGTCATCAAAGACAAGTTCATCAGTATTAATAGATACGTCGGCCAGAAGGCCGTTGATGAAACTTGGATGAATAATGACCGATCTGAGGTCGCGGAGATCGGGATTAAATGAACACTCTTCGATATGCCTCTCACGTGCATTGAACACCATCAGCATATCATTGGCGACTGACCATTGTTGACCGCGGAAGCGCCGTTGGTGTCTAGTACTGCCGGTGGTAAAACAAAGTTCAATGCCCGAATGTTCAGCTTCCGTGTGCTCGAAGAATCCAGCGGTATTGACCTGAAGAGTGGTGCATAGGCCGAAATGATCGCGCCGATTTGTGGCACAAAATGGTGTCTTTTCCTCGTTCACGGGATTTATTTAGCACTTTGTTAACTTTTTGTCACACTGCCAAATGAATTGTGGCAAGATCGCAATATACTTAGGGCCCGTCCAAGAATAACATGGACAAAATCGCGCCCAGATTTAGGTCAGATTTGAGCGCAACGATTGAGAAAAAACCGAGGCATAGCACAGCTATGTCGAGGTTTTTTCGATTGAGGCGCGTTCAAAGATGGCCTGAAGATGGGATGCGAGATGTCCATGTTATTCTTGGACGGGCCCTTACACTTTCGCACAAAATATCAAAACGGCGATTTGCTTTCACTGTAGTGTCTTTAGACAAGAGGAGTGAATGGATCATTTATCCCGCATCCAAAGAGCGATTGATTATATCGAGAATCATCTCAAAGATGATCTCACGACGGAGGCCATCGCCAAGGAGGCCTACTTTTCAATGTGGCACTTTCAAAAGGTCTTTAGCTCTATGGTGGGAGATACATTGAAGGAGTATGTTCGAAAGCGCAGGTTAACGTCGGCCCTGATCGAATTGGGGAGTACTAACAGGCGGATCATTGAGATTGCTGTAGATTACCAATTTGACTCTCAGGAATCGTTCACAAGAGCGTTCAAGGCCGTTTTCGGATTGCCTCCTGGAGAATGCAGAAGACAAGGGATTAAATCCGTTCACACTCTCAATAAAGCAAGAATCACGATGGAGTACCTTGACCATCTTTATGGAGGGATGACGATGCAACCGAAATTTATGACAACCCAAGAAAAAAAGGTCGTTGGTTTGGGCACCAACTTTATTTCAATTCTTTCGCCGGAAAAAAACAATCATGTTTTGATTCCGCAGCTTTGGGACCAATACATCCCTCGTGCGCGAGAAATCGGCAAGCGCGTTGGTACATGGGATCTTGGTCTATGTGAAGCCATTGCCGACAAAGCAAAGAAAAAACATCCTGACGAATGTTTCTATATGGCCTGTGCGGAAGTGACAGATTTTAGCCAAGTTCCAAGCGGTATGCTTAAGAAAGTTATACCTGCGGGACGCTATGCCGTATTCACTCACAAAGGGAAACTCGATAAGCTGGAACATACCATGAATTATATTTTCGGGTCGTGGCTTCCAAAATCAGGTGAAGAACTCAGAGATGCTCCAGATTTGGAAATCTATGATCAGCGCTTTGTCGTCGACTCGGAAAGCTCAGAACTAGATATTTATATTCCCGTGAAGTAACAATCCCGAACTCAGGTTAAATAAGTAATACTAATCATTACTAAAAAGAATTAATAATTTGTTCTTATGGCCCTCCCATCCTATAGAGTGCTCCACACTAAAAACCTGAGTTTGGAGAAATACTATGAAAACCCTATTTGCGCTTATGACTCTCACTCTCTTGGCATCGGCCAACGCCAGCCAATTGCCGGACACCGCCTTTGAACCTGCTGTTATTATTAAGGACGTCACCCAACGCGGAAATCTGATGCCAGGGCCAGGCGTTCGCCGTCCCGTGATGACCACCGTCGAAGTGGATGTGAAATTCTGCCGTAACGTAGACGAAAGTGAATTTGATGTGGTTGTTAAAAAAAGCGATCTGCACAATGTTGTTCTTACCATCAAGGCCAAAAGCTACATGGTTGATTGCTTCGGGCCTGCCCGTTTGCAAACTTTGGTGTTTGAGACAACTCAAGTTCCTGCCTACGTAAGCGTTCGCTTAGGCAATCCGCTCTTGATTGAAACAAACTTTGTTCACTAGAAATTCTAATAGTTTCAATAGTCAATAGAGTCAATAGTGCCAGGTTCATCTTGATCTAAGGATGGGCCTGGCACCTCATATATGAATCTTTTTCAAATTCTCTCTACAAAGTGTACAAACTAGTCTACTAGGGACACGTTACAGTTTAGTAAAAAAGGAATCTTATGACTCATTCCGCGAAATATTGGTGCAGCGTTCTTGTCTCTGTGTTTGTACTTTCGGCCGCCGGTTTTTCAGCACCTGCGCACGCCTGGGATGATCGAACGGAATCCCTATTGGCAGGATACCGACAAGGTGGACTGGAGCAGCTCAGCCGTTTCGAAGCAGGAGGTGTAGAGGTTCACTTGGCGATCACGGCCCAGGCGCGAAACCTAATCTCATCACGCACCTTCGACAGGCCAGACCCATCCTTCAATGAACCTAACTTCCTCAACTTCGTGAAAGAAACGTGGCAGACAGGACTCGACTATTTTCACGTACTCGTACCGACACTCCCGTTTGCTGACGTCCATATCATTCTTCACGACCTCAAGGAAGAACGCAGATCTACCATCAATCTTACAGGCGTCAATAGCCGTGTTGTTACGATGGATCTCAGACGTTGGCATAAGATCTATCTTGGCTACTCCAATTTTCTAGGCGCCATCACCAGTATCCATGAATTCACTCACGTCAACAATTATTGGCTCGACGAAGGGGAGGATAAGCTCCACCGCGAGCAGACCGCCGTAGTTTTTGAAATTCTGCATCTGATAAAGCTCAAGGGCATGGATTGGGTTCTCTCCAACTACCTTGGAAGCGTGGCAGGCACGGTTGCAAATCCGCAAGATCTACTGGCAACAGAGTACAAGGGCATGTCACCGATTCGAACGCTGGTGCACGGTCTGATCAAAAGAGTCTGGGACGGAAGCTACATTGTCTCCGGGGATAAGATGGAGGCCATCGAATCCTGGGCCGCCGCCTATCTGGCCGATGGTGCCAAGGGAGATGCTGGATTGAACCGGGCGTTTCTTGCGGCCGGTTGGAAGACTGCCGCCGGAAATGGCCTCACTGCTCTTCGCTGGCGTACAGACATACTTCAGGGTTTAACCCAAGTCCCTTAGTAGGCCGGTAAAAAGAACAGCTACTTTTTCATCCTTTGAAATTTCACCATTTTCCAAGAGATTTAGAAGGCCGGCATATCCAGCGCTTCCGGTATGATCCACAGGTATGTGATATTTTTCTTTTGCAATCTTATTGGCTTCGTTTAATTCATCTTCGGAAACAGTAATCGCATCACCATGGGTAGAAAAAATGCCCTCAACTATTTTGTACCAATCATAAGTAATATCATCCAAAATACCATGGGCGACACTTTTAGGTTCTGTTTCCCACGGCCACATATATTTAGTCATGTTCTGATTCAAAGTTTTGAGATCTAGCTTATTTCTAATCTTTTCTACCGCGCGAACGAGCGGATAGGCACCCTGCGTTTGAACGGCATAAATTCGGGGCATCTTTGAAATTAATTTGGCCTTATAAAATTCCTGAAAGGCCTGAACGCTAGAACTTGCCAGTGCTCCACCACCGACCTGAATGACAAGAGCATCCAGTTCTAAATTATTTTGCATCAACTCTGTCATAAGCTCAAAACATAGAGTTTCCCCACCTTCAATATTGCTCCAGTTATCAATTCCGGAACAGGAAAATGCCAGCGCACCATTTTCGAGTGCTTCTTGGAATCTATTGTAGCAAGGATCTCCAACTTCTCCAGCTATCCGCGGACACGTATTGATCTGGGCACCATTATCGAGCAGTATTTCATAAACGGTTTCACTTAAGTCAGGAGGAACAAAGACGCTAAGTGGTTTTTTGGCAGCTTTGGCGACAAAAGAAGCGCCGATCGCGGCATTGCCACAACTGTAAATAGCAAGGTTAGATTTTTTCCCCCCAATAATTTCCAAGTAAATTGCGGTTCCCATGAGGTGCCTGGCTTTATGGGAGCCACCGATATTACAGGTTTCATTTTTAATAAATAAATTTTGGTCGCGAATTAGAGGAGTTTTACTAAAACCGGGATCGATTTTTCTTACCAGCTCGTTGTAATTTAAATTCAACTTCTTTGCCAGAGCGTGGGAGTAAAAAAAGTCTTTAAACTTGATAAAGGGGTTCAATTCGCGGTTCGAGATTAACTCACTCTTTGAAATGACCACATCAATTTTTTTTTCAAGGATATGATTGATATCCTTGTTGTCTCCCCTGTTCTCACAAGAGAGCACCAGCTCTTTTTGAAGCTCATAAACCCTGCCACAACCTCGACAAAGAAGACTAGCAAGCATTATTAAACTCATTAATCAGTTTATCCCATTTCGGGATATATGATCGGAGTGAATTCCAAAATTCAGGGTCTTTCCTTACGTTGAAATCCTCGATTGAAACACCTTGCTGTTCAACCCAAGTATAATATCCAAGATTAAAAATTCTCTCTTTTCCAAAGAAGGTTAGCTCTTCCATATGATCGGTGGAAATGGCCATCATGTATTGGCCGAATGACTCTGCGGCCTTGCTTGCCGAATAATTATTTTTATAATATTTTCCAAGCGCCTTTTTTATCTCAGAAGAATACATCGTCGCAGGATCAGTGGCCACGGTGAGAAGAGCATCATCTTTTCCAAGCTTATAATATTTCGCAAGTTTGATGGCCGCGATGATATTTGCGATAGAAGAAATACCAAGATAGGAAAGTGAATCGACCGTCTCTTTTGAGAGTCCACGTTCCTTTATCAAATAATTTTTTCCGATTTCATGGTTAAAGAGTGTCACCATGTTGTCAGTATTAGCATCAGAAACTGCAATAATAAAGTCAGTGTTCATTACATTGTGTATAAAAGGAACGTGCTTATCACCGATTCCTTGAATGTTATGAGCACCAAAACCATTATTGAGAAGTGTTGGACATTCAACCGCTTCAACTGCTGCAATTTTTAATCCATTGTGTTTCTCTTTTAAATAATCACCGGCAGAGATTGTCCCGGCAGAACCGGTGGCAGAGATGAAAGCACGGGCCTTCAAACTAGGGTTAGCTTTTCTCACATGTTCAAAAACGTCATTCATGGCCTTGCCGGTGCAAGTATAGTGGCCCAAAGCATTGCTGAATTCGCAGAATTGATTAAAAATAATATTTTCAGGATCTTTTTCAAGTTGGTTGCAAGCATCATAAATTTCTTTTACGTTACTTTCACAACCATAAGTTTTGATGATGTCTTTTTTTGGATCAATCGTCCATTTGTTGAGCCAGTCAAATCGCTCTTGGCTCATCTCTTCTGGAAGGATGGCGACGCCATGACAATCCATTATCCTGGAAACGGCAACTCCACCCCTGCAATAGTTTCCAGTTGAAGGCCAGATCGCTCTGTGTTTTACAGGATTAAACTGGCCCGTAACAATCCGTGGAGCGAGACATGAATATGCTGCCAAAACTTTATGGGCACTAATCATGGGAAAATTCGCTCCGATCATGACCACGATAGGAGCATCAATACCTGTAATCTCTTTACCTAAAACGATATGATGAGGAACGCTGGTGAAATTCTTTGATTTATTGTCATTATACCAATGAATACGAAATAAATTGAGAGGATGGGGAGCGTTTATATCAATATCTTTAAGCCCCTCTCGAACGTTTGCAGGAATTGTCGTGGGATTGGTAAGTTCAGAAAAGGTGGGAAGTTTAATTTTTCTCTCTTTAAAACGTTTTAAAGTATCGGCATAGATGTTTTTATCGACAATATGTGTTTCTAGTCCGAGCTTTGCCATGAGAGTCTCCCTTAACAAAATTGTAATACTATTTTTTTGCAATGTTATACCATGCCCTGCGTATATTGTCCCTAAATCATCTGAAAAGTTAAGCAGAGTTCTTCTTTAATTCAGATTACATGGTTTAGTCTAAGAAAGTCCGACTTTAGTGCTGGATTTTATGTGAGAATCGCCCTCTCGCTATGGAGTTTCCGTGACAGATTTTTTGTCCCACATTTCTCCACAATATTTAGATTTTATGTATAGTAAATTCCTGCATAAATCTAATGGTGAAATTTCTCCAGCATGGGCAGCTTTTTTTGAGGGACGTGACATTGGACAATCTGAGGCCGACGGTCGAATTTTACAAGAATTGTACTTAAAAGAATTAATCGATGAATTTCGGATCAACGGACATAAGTGTGCCAATATAAAAATCTTTGAAGAAAATCATGAAAAATGTCGATTACATGAAAAGCTCAACGCATTTGACAGTAATACAAAATATTTAGCACCAGAATTTGCCGGATTGGGCAATCTGTCTTTCAAAGAAATAAAAAATTATTTGAAAAATGTTTTTACAGGTAATATCGGAATTGAATTTGCACATATCATCAATCCTGAAGTTCGACGATGGTTAGAGAAAAAGTTAAACCCACAAAATCTACCGCAGGTGAGACCTGAAAAACAAAAAAAATGGTTAGAGCTTCTAATGCAATCCACAAAGCTAGAAGAATATTTGCAAAATAAATATCCCGGCAAAAAGCGTTTTTCACTCGAAGGAGCGGAGGGTTTAATTTGTGCATTACATGAGCTTGCTGAAATTGCCGTAAACTCCGGAGTCGAAGAAATCGGATTGGCCATGGCCCATCGTGGAAGGGTCAATATATTAGCAAATTTTTTATCCTGGCCCTTAGAAAATTTGCTTGCTGAATTTGAAGAAGTGAAAAAAGAAAACGAGGAAATGGTTTTGGGAGATGTCAAATATCACTTGGGACATACCAGTAAAATAAATATCAATGGGAAAGATTTGTATATCTCCTTGGCATTCAATCCTTCACATTTGGAATTTGTTTATCCGGTAATGTTAGGCAAAGTACGGGCCAAGATTATGCATAAATATAATAATAATGGGGGTGCGATTCTTCCTGTCATCATTCATGGCGATGCTGCTTTTGTTGGTCAGGGAATTGTGATGGAAACTTTAAATTTTTCCGAGTTGAGGCCTTACACTGTAGGAGGAAGCGTCCATTTTATTCTGAACAATCAACTAGGGTTTACTGCCGATGCATCTGAAACGAGGTCCTCTATCTATTGCACCGATTTTGCCAAGGCGTTGGAAGCTCCAATTTTTCACGTGAATGGTGATGATGTCGAAGCCCTTTGCACAATTACAAGATTGGCTTTTGAATTTAGACAAAAGTTTGCGAGAGATATTTTTATAGACATCTGTTGTTATCGCAAATATGGACACAATGAGATGGATGAGCCACGATATACCAACCCAAAACTATATCATAAAATAGACACTTTTAGACCCGTCAGTCAAATTTACCAAGATAAATTAGTTAAGCAGGAAATAATCGGTACACAAGAAGTAGAAAAACTCACAAGTGCTTATGCAAACTACCTAGAAGAAAAAAGAAATGAGGCCATTGGGAAATTACAATCTTCTGCAGATGACTCTTTCCAAGGGGCTTGGGCGCAATATAAGCCACCAACTTTCAAGAAGATTTTAGAATTAGTAGAAACACCGATTTCCATAGCTTTATTTAATGATATTGTCGAAACACTCCATACAAATCTACCTTCGGATTTTCAAATTCTTACAAAACTTTCTCGCGCCATAGCGCGGAGAAATGAAAAATACAAGGCCAGCAAAGAGGTCATCTGGTCACTGGCCGAGTTAATTAGTTTTGGTTCTCTGCTCTCAGAGGGGTACAGCATTCGCTTGGTCGGACAAGATAGTGTAAGGGGGACTTTTAGCCAGCGACACATTACTCTTTTGGATCAAGCCACAGAAAGGAAGCATACTCCTTTAAAAAAATTTGAAAATAATTCTCAGCTAGAAGTATATAACTCGCCTGTATCAGAAAATGCTCCCTTGGCCTTCGAGTTTGGGCATTCATTGTCTTCGCCTAAATGTTTAACCATTTGGGAAGCACAATATGGAGACTTTATTAACTGTGCTCAAGTCATTGTCGATCAATTTATATCGACTTCTGAGCGAAAATGGAAAAGGGCCAGCGGACTTGTCTTACTCTTGCCGCATGGGCATGAAGGGCAAGGCCCTGATCATTCAAGCGGAAGAATTGAAAGGTTCTTACAATTGGCAGGACAGTTAAATCTCCAAATTGTGCAACCTTCAACTGCGGCCCAGTATTTCCATCTCTTGCGTCGACAGATGCATCAAGAATTCAGGAAACCACTTGTTATCTTTACACCAAAAAGCCTGTTGCGAAGTGAGTTAAATGCCTCTCATGTTGATTCTTTCTTAAGTGGTGGTTTTTTAAATATCATTTCGTCACTGTCATCTGGCACTGAAAAAGTTGGTGTCGTTTGTTCCGGCAAGATCTTTTGGGATCTCTATACCGAAGCGAAAAAAGGAGACCTTCTGCCGCACATTATGTTTATTCGCATTGAGCAACTATACCCTCTTGATATTAATAAATTAAAAGAACTCATAGAAGTCGAGCAACACATTCATGATTGGTTCTGGGTTCAAGAGGAAGCGCAAAATGCTGGCGCATGGTTTTTTATCAAACTAAGCACATTATCAATAAAATGGAATTTAAAATATATTGGAAGACCTATTAGCTCTGTCACAGCAGAAGGCAATTCAGTCCTGCACGAAGTTAATCAGCAGAAAATTATTGAAGAAGCTTTGAGGAAAGTGAGGTGAAAAATGTCCGCTGGGAGTATTAGTATTGAAGTGCCAAATTTAGGTGAATCAATCGATGAAGCAGTTATTGTCCAGTGGTTAACCAAGGAAGGTGATCCAGTTAAAAAAGGTGATGTCATTCTTGAATTGGAATCTGATAAGGCCAATGTTGAAATTCATTCCCCCGAATCTGGAATATTACACGTCAAAGCGGAAGTTGGGCGTACTGTGAAAATAGGACAGCAAGTTGGAGAAATTGGGCCCGTTTCTGAATCTTCAAATGTAAAGCCAAAGTTAGATACTAATATTATTTCAGATAATAAATTGGCCACTCCAGAACCTAAAGCAGAAATACAAGCGAAAAAACAGTTTCTCAATGATTCCCAATGGAGCGAAGAAATTAGTCCCTTTGTTAAAACCATGGCAAAAAGATTGCTAAAAGCGCAGCAGGAGTCTGTTGCCGCGACAACTTATAATGATGTGGACATGTCAAAGATAATTTCTCTGCGAGAAAAGCTCAAGACCGAATTTCATGAGAAATATGGCGTAAAATTAGGGTTTATGCCTTTTTTCTGCGACGCTGTTGTTATGACTCTAAAAGAATTTCCAATTCTAAATGCACAAATGAATGAGCATGAAATTATCTTTAATAAAAAGGTTCATTTAGGCATTGCCATTAGTCGGGAAAAAGGTCTGGTGGTTCCCGTCATCAATAATTCAGATGAAATGAGTTATTCCGAGTTCGAAAAAGTAATTGCACAACAAGCTGACAAGGCATCCAAAGGGAATTTGGATTTAGCAGAACTATCTGGAGGCACATTTACAATTACTAACGGGGGAATGTTCGGGTCGTTGTTTTCAACTCCTCTCTTAAATCCTCCTCAGGTCGGCATTTTAGGCATGCATCGTATTGATTATCGTCCTGTGGCGATAAAAAATGAGAAGGAGGTATATCAACTACAAATCAGGCCAATGATGTATTTGGCGCTAACCTATGATCATCGTTTGGTTGAAGGTAAATTAGCAGTCCAATTCTTGTCACGTCTTAAAGAAAACTTAGAAAATATAGACGAAAAAAAGATTTTTCGGGAAGAAACAAAGGATCAAGCACAGGAAAAAAGTTAGCGCGAAAGTTCCGGGTGCCTGACGCTCTACCCCTGGTACCTCGCACCACAATTGCGTCATAAAATACCATATTCACTTTGCAATAGTGATTATAATCTAGATTTGGGTTAAAATGTTTAGAAATTGATGGAGTTATTATTTTATATCCTTGCTTTCTTAAAACAATATATGACAGGTAGGAAATATGAGAATTTTCGTATTTATTTTTTGGATAGTTTCAACATCAAATTACGCCTCTGAAATATTTAACTGTTATCAAGCAGGGAGCAACTCGATTACATATGACCCATATTACAAACACATGTTTATCACTTCTGCCGAAATTAAAAGTGTCACCGAAAGTAAAGTTACCTTTGTTGTAAATGAAAAAAATGCCCTGCTTAAGGGAAATAATGGCAATGGTATAAAACTAACTCGTTTTGGTGAGTCATTCATAGAGGACACAGGCACTAATCTCATTTTGTGGAAGCTACTCAAAAACTCAGTAAATAAAAAGGAAACTTATCTTTTTTCAATGAAAGCATATGATTCAGCTGGCCCCTCAAGCTATACAACACTTTATAGATGTAATTAATCAAAGGAAATTGAATGGCTACGAAGTTAAGACTTGTTACACTCATCTTGTTTTGGTGCTTGCCATGTGTTTGTTTTGCATCGTTAATTGATAAAATTGAGAAGAAGTGTGAAGCATCATCAATAGATAAAAATCAGATCGATTGCATCTACAAAGTTGGACATAACCTTGAGATAGAAGTGGTTGGTATCGGTGACTCTCAGGCATCAATTGTTTTTAACAAGGTTAATGACAAGGACTACGTCGTTAAGTACCAGACATCACCAAAGTGCATGCTGGTCGGTTCAAGAAAATACCCTGACAACATTTTCATCTCGCCAAGAAGTGGAAAACTATTCTCAGATGTGACAGCTTGTCAGCTAAATTAATTGATGGCCATTAATTTGGATAACACAATAATTGGCACGTAAGTGCAAGATACCTGACGCTCTACCCCGAGTAGCAGTCACCACAATTAGCTACGTTTCATTTGTGAAAGTTTAGACCAGTTTATAATCACTTTTCCTTCATTTTAATCTTTTTTAGAGGAAAATGTGTCAAGTTTTGACAATACCTCACTCCCCAGAATTACTGCATTGACTATTTACCGTATTTACGGTATTGTGCGATATGGACCGGTGCGTGTTCATATCGAGGGAAGGAGACCTCAAATGAACGCTCAGACACTAGCTGATGAAGAATTTAGTCAGGAATTGTACAAAAAGCAAAAGATACTGGATCGGCTTAAATTTTGTATTGAGTCCGAACGATACAAGATTTGGAGGAGAAGTAAGGATGGGAAGACCAATCTCCCCCCGTTGGCGCTGAAACCGATTTTGGGATTACCAGATGAACATACGGTTCAGAAGGTTAGAAGACAAAGTGGTGGCAATGGCTCCTACGAATGTTACGAAATGGTTTATAACGCCGTATTGTATGGCAAGGAAATGGAAATTTACTTTAAGGGATACTTTAACAAAAAAGAAACTGGTAATGGAAAACTACTGACAGTCAGTATCGAAGTTCAATCGGTGCGCGATAACAAAATTAAATAGGGTGAAGGAATTTTGGCAATGAAAGCTAAAAATGTTACAGCGTCCTGTCATACTTGCCCAGAATGTGAAGGCCGCAATGTCAAAAGTGGCCCAATCGAACTTAAATTTGATCGCCATATCTTCAAGGCCAGAACCGAAGTCTGTAGAGATTGTGGCAACTACTTGACCTCGCCTCAATTTGAAAAAAAATTGGAGGAATGGACGAAAAATCTTGGAGCCAACTTCCACCAATATCAGCCAGCCGTTTCAAAAGAAATTTATGAAGACCTTGAAAAACTATCTCATCAGCACGGAGTCAAGCCCGCAGTTATGGCCAAAATTATCACCACTGTCTACCTGGAACGTTCAAGAACGACTGAGGGATATGCGGCCTTGAAGAAATTTATTTTTGATTCAAACACTTTTGCCAAACTAGATAGCGGTAAAAAAGAACGAATATCGATTCCTGTTAAATACGAAATCTACAAGGAGATTCAGAACTTTGCCCAGATTTGGAATCTCAAAAGCGACACTGAGGTCTTAGCTGAGGCAATCAATTTTTGTGTTGTTCTCCTTTGCCATAGCACTGCTCTCGGCGAGGAATTCAAACTTGAAATTCGCAAAATTAAAGAATTAGCTACCGTTCGAAATAGTGCCCCTCATATCAAGAAAGTCATTGAATCTGACGTACGCTATATTGCAAAAGCCGCTTAGGAGTCGCGCATAAATAAATGTTACAGGTCGCGCCCAGATTTTAGTTAGATTTGAACGCGAAGATTGAGAAAAATGCGAGGAATGGCAGGGCCATTTCGCGTATTTTTCGATTGAGAAGCGTTCAAAGATGACTGAAAGATGGGATGCGAGATGTAACATTTATTTATGCGCGACTCCTTAGCGCGCAGTCAGACTCAAAATATTTTCATACACCACATCATCGCCATAAAAAACTTGCAGGTTGAGCTTAAACGGCTTCTTTTTGGCCTTTGCCTTAAATTGGTAAGCAAGTTTCAATGCTACTTTTTCACCTCGGCCGATGGAATCGGTATTCAATTCTGCGCGCACGATCTTGAGCAGGCTGCCTGTCTCTTCATCATGCGAGGTCAGTTTCACGCGATAACCAGATGGCACGTTATCGCGCAAACCTGTTAACACCGTTTCAACTTCATGAATGCGATACTTCCACTTAAATGGCCAAAATCCCCAATCGCGCCACTTCGGCTTGGCCTCAAAATTGACCGCAGCACTGATACCTGGGTTTACCTTCACTACGCCTTCGTATGCAATGGGAAGGCGCAGCTCTCGGGTCACACCATCACCGGGAACAAGCACATGACCTTTTAACCAGAATTTTTCGCCTGGAACAGCATCCTCGCCGATCTGGGCGGCCAAGACATCGTGCAGTTCAATTACGTGCTGGGAAGGAAGTTCGCGCAATTCGCTGGACTGGGCCTTCATTTCTATATTGCGACTTTTTTCTGAAATTGCTAGGCGACCTAGAGTAGGAGACAGTGCCACACCACCAGCATTGTATAAATTTATCCCAAGTGCCAGCTGTGCTCCTTGAATTGGGCCTCTGGAATCGTTGGAGATGATCAAGGCACTGTTGGCGGCCATTAGACGAACAAGGGCGTGGGTGTTAGCAAAATTTTGCGCTTGCTCGCGGCCCTTGGCAAAAGCGCGCGCCTCAGCACCGGGAAGTGTTTCTGCGAAGCCAATACGCTGCCCATCCTCCTCACCTTTAGCGCGAATTTCGCGCACACCACGTGCACGCGCTTCTGCGTATACCACCACTCGCGATTCTTCTTTGGAGACAACAAAGAGATTGTTTTTGTTTTTGATAAAGTTTTTATCAAAATTATGGCGCCATTGCCCGGGATAGTTCAGGGTGAAATTCTGCCAATGGGCCTCGGTCGCCCCTTGGTTAAAACCGCCATTGTAGGATTCTTCGCAGGCACGCAGATAATCAGCAACTTTTTTATAGACACTGCTGCAATCACGCCCACTAACATCGATCGGAATGACACCTGCGCCTTGGTAGGCAACTCTTGTGTCAGAAAAATTCTGACGTGGATCGCGATAGCGCTCAATGTCCTGTTCTATTTTGAGAATAACCTGATTGACTGCCGAAATAATTTCTTTGGCGGCGGCGATTTCTTCCGGTGACAACTCTGTTTCATCAGTGCTCTCAAGTAATTCTTTTGTAATAATATTTTTCTCATCATTCTTATTCATTGCTAATGCTTTCAACGTACCATTGCTTAGAACTACACGTGATCTCGGAACTGCCGCCAAAATTTCTTGCATCCGTTCGGCATAACCCATCGGAACATGGGTGCGCTCCGCCTGTTCTTCGGCCTGGCGACGTCCGAGTTCAAAACCTACCGCATAAGCTTCATCGTAATCTACCTTGGAATTTAATCCATCGGCATAACCGGTTTCATCACCGACTAATTTTCCACGCAAGAGTCCGCGCCAACGTCCATCCAACTCGGCCGCAATCAAACCATACTTGAGACCATTGAGTTCGCCTAAGCGGCGGGCCTCGGCTTCACCCAGCGGTTTGCCTTTGCCACTGCCGACCGGCCGACCTTGCTTGAATCCAAGATCGCGAGCAGCGGCGAGATATTGTTGGTAACGATTATAGCGCTCTTGATAGGCAGCAAATTTCTCCGCAGTGATGCGCTCTACCGTTTTCGCCACTTGATCAGCGTCATTAAAAATCTTTTGCAACTGCTGCAGTTCCCCTTGGAATTGCGTCAATTCGCGCTGACGGACGGCGATTAAATTTTGAAATTGAGAAATATTCGAGCGCGACTCCCGAATCAGCGTTTCAAATTCTACGATGGCCGACTCTCTTGCGGCACGCTCCTGAATCAACTCGGCCCGTAGTGTTTCCACTTCACGGCGAACACGTTCATTTTGCTCCAGCAGCGCCAACAGGCGCGAACGTTCATTTTCCAAGGTGCGAACAGCTTGCTGAAGTTGCGCCACTTTCTGTTCGGCGCGAACGACTTGCTCACGCGCACTTTGAACTGCTGAGGCATATTGGGAGACCTGGCGCTGTAACTCACGCACCTGATTTTGCAGTTGAACTAAAAACTCGCGCAATTGACCGAGACGTACTTCCATCTGGCGGGTGCGCGCTTCCGATTGAGCGAGTGTGCGCGCCATTTCTCGTACCCGTTCCTCCGTTTGAAGAACAGCTTGGGTGGCATGCTGTGATTCCACTTCTCGCTGTTGTAAGCGTCTGCCGCTCTCCTGCACTTCCTGCGCCACGCTGTTTCTTCGTACTTCTCCTTCTCGTATATTTTGTTCTGCGCGAGTCACTTCTGCTTGCCCTCGCGCCACACTCTGCTGGGCCCGCGCGATTGCACTATTGGCCTCTGTGAGACTGCGCTCAACTTGTTGCAACTCTGCAAGCAAGGTCGGACGACGCGTCTCAAGCTCGCGCTTTTGCCCTTCAAGTTTAGCACGCTCTTGCGCCAAAGAATTCAATTCTTGCTGAACTCCACCAAGCTGCTTATTGGCCTCTCCGTGCGCCTGCCTTTTAAGCGCCAGTGCTTCTCTTAAGCCACGTACTTCGGCCTGCAAGCGTTCATTGTCTGCCCGCAAGGCGCGAATTTTGGCCTGGACCTCGGGAGTTTGTTCTCCCTGAGATAACTCTTTAAGCAGTTCGGCGTTTCTTTTCATGGTGGCCATCAAAGGTTCCATGACATTTTGACCTAAACGAATTTCTTCCGCCAAACTTGCAATCTGTGCTTGCAGTTCTCTTTCACGCCCTTTTAACTGGCGTTCATGCTCTGGCAGGCGCGCCAGGGTTTCGGCGATTTGTCGTATTTGCCCATCGAGACCCGACAGTTGTGTGTTAATATTTTGCTTTTGCCGCTCGAGTTCACGCACCTGATTCTGGCTGGCCAGTAATTCTTGCTTCGATGTTTCCCACTGAGCGCGAGCGCGCTCTAGCGCCTCTCTTGCTGGCGCAATTTCTTGCTCAATTTGCCTCAGGCGCGCCTCATTTTGGGCGTGCAACTGGCGCTGTTGCTGAAGCATGGCCTTAAGTTGTCGATCTTGCTCGCGCAACCCGATCAAAGTATTTTCCAGGGCACTTCGCTCACGTGCCAGTTGCTCAAGCTCGCGCAGGAGCTGCTGGCGCTCGGCAATTAGATTGGCCTCATCGCTGCGAGTTTGGCGCAACTGCCCTTCCTTTGCATGCAGCTCGCCTTGGGCCAGGGCCTCTGCCCGCTCCACCTGGCGCAGCTCTTCGCGCTCCCGTTCTAACCGCTCAATTTCCCGTTGTAGATTGAGGCCCTCTGCCTCAAGACGGGTACGGATGTCTCTTTCACTATTTTGCAAACGCCCCTGCTCCACTATTAAATTGCTTAAACGGCCCTCGGCGCGTGGGATTTCCTCTCTAAGTCGCTGAATCTGGCCGCGATGATTGGCAATTTCGTTCTCGGAGTGGGTGATGGTTTGTTGGTTTGCCTGAATCGCCTCATGATGGGAGCGAAGTTCCCCTTGGTGATGACTGATCTGACCTTCTTTGGAGCGAACATTCGCCAGCGCCTCATTGGCATCTTCACGTTTGTCGTCCGAAATCGCTTTGGCCGCCAAATAGCGCTGATAATAAGTATCTTTATCAATCTCATCGGGAAGGGCACCAAAGGCCTTGCCTAAGAATAGGATTGTGAGGCCCAGCATGGCCAAAATAAAGAAATGAAAGCGCAAATTATTTATCGCCGACATAGATCACTCCCTTCATCGTTCAGTCGGCACCCAAATTGCCTACATCGGCACAATTCGTAAAGCCCTTTGCTTACACCACAGTAAGAAACTGCGCCACATGGAGCAGTCCCGAACCTGGATTTAATCTTGATTTAATCCGGGCCTCACTGTTATGAACTGTAAAAAATTCATCGTTGGTCCTTTTGGATACTGCTTATCCTTTGTTTTTAGTAGGATTCGGTGCTTTTTACAAAGGGGTGTGCATGTCTAAATTTTTTTTGAATACCATTGGTATTTTCATTGCCATGTCTTTACTTCTTTTTGGCCTTTCATTTAATGAAGCAAAGGCAGAGAAGATCGATACGCGAAAGTTATTTACAAAAGAAATTGCAAATAATTTTGATGCTTCTGAAGACTCGTTATGTTTTTCCAATCATGGCTTTAAAGGACACACCGGTTATAATCCTTATCTCATGATTTTGGGCCAAATCGCCGATTCAAGAGGGGCCTGTCAAGGCATGGTGGGGGTGGCTTCGGCCTTTAAATCCCATGTCATCTTTCGCCCTGGAAAAAAGAAAATGAGTAAAACAAAATTGCGTCGCAGAATCATGCGAGCGGTTCGGCTTCATCACAATGATTGTCAGGGAACCATATATATTGATGGATATAGCTCTTTAAAAAATTTATGCCAAGAAGAGTCAGATCTTTTGAGACAGCGTTCGCTTAGCTACAACGTAACTTTGGCCGTCACAGAAATTCTGCCAAAGTCAGGAACCTTTTTTTGGGATGGGCCTTTATCTCATCCGGAGAAATTAAATCGACACCTCCTGCGACAACTTACCTCAATTTATCAGGACCTAAACAAAGGTCAATATCCGCTCATGCTGGTGCATGACCATGTAACCATGGTCACAGGTATGAGTGTCGAACGAGACCCTCAAGGTTATATTAGAAAGCTCACATTAAAACACTACGATCCCAATGTTGTGATGAGTTCTGTGCAAGATTTATTTGATCGCACCTATTCGTTTTCTCGTGATGGTATGGAAATTTCGGGAACTTTGATTTGGAATATCACTCCCCGATCACTCACCCATCTTGGATGCCTTTTGGTGCCTCGAAATTAATTGCTGTGCTTTTTCTATTTTTTAGTGGGAGTTGCTCTATGTGTAGAAAAACGTTTTTTGTCAGCATTCTGTTGAGTTTCTTTGGACTGATGCAGACCGCGTCTTACGCCTATGAAACTGATCAATATTCTTTTCTTGATCTTGATTTAAAAGATGCCAGCATTGAACTCAATAACATTATCAATCAGGGACTCAAGGCCGCAACTTCCCGTTTTGTTGGAAAACGCGATCCTGAAAGTTTGGGCCAGCAAATAGCTTATCTTTTTTCCACGCGCCAACTTGAACGCTGGGTAAATTCATCTGGTCTCATTGAAACGGCCAGCGATAAAAAGATCAGCATCTTTAATACGACAACCTTTATGGCATCTCCCATTATCCGGGTGAAAGGACTTTCTCATACAATTAATCTATGTGGTGTTCATGTGGGTAGCGACAAAATGAGTCATTTCTTTGGAGTGGGTGGAATTCTAAGTTATATCTACAATAAAAACCTAAAAAAGGGCCTAAATTCTCAAGAAGCAGAAAAGCGTGCCTTTAATTTTTCTATCAGGAGCGAGAAAACTATCTGGGGAGAATTGACCACAAATATTTTTTCCAATGCTGACTTAGTTGCCAATTACGAAGGATATTTATTTTTGCGTGGTCTTTTTGAAGATAACATTGGCCCCTATAAAAAGGCCTTGATCAAATGGGAAGGTGATCGTCCTGTTCTTACCAGGGAATTTAATTTTTGTGACTACGTCAATAATTATTGGAGTGAAGCGGTTAATCCATCCTATATTCAAAAACGTTTGGCGCATAAGGTAAAGGGCCAACTTGCCTATCTTTGCCTCAAGGGTTACGTGGCCAGACATAAGCAAAAACTTTTTCCCTCTGATCGCACCGATTTGGAAAATCATTATCAAAATTTAGGTCTTAAGCGTAAAGGCAATATTAATTTAGAACAAATTTGTCAGACCGTTTCCGCTTGGTCTCCGGAAGTTAAAGCAACATTTTTATCAAAACAACAGGAACTCAATGAAAGGTATGCCATTAGAAATAGCGTTGCCTCCATGGAGAATAATGATTCACATCAAAGCGTCGAGAAGCTTGCTGAAGGGGCTTCCATGTTTTGCAAGCGTAAATTTGCAAAGGCCATGGCCGAACATGATGCAATTTCTAATTTTTATCAGACAGAAATTGCTCCAAAATTGCAGGAAATAGGTATAGAAAGCATGATTGAAGGGACCAAAGAACGACTGGACACCATGGCCATCCGCTTTAATGGACGTGTCTACACTGATCAGTTGGCAAGAATGTGCATCGAATTTCCCATCAATTTAAATGGGATTCAAGGAAGTCATGTTGAAGATGCCTTCACCATTTGTTTCGACCATGCTTTAGAAAAGGTTGAAGATGCTTTTTATCATTTCAAACGTAAAAAAATGGAGCGTTTTTCGCTTGAGAGTTTACATGGGATTTTTGATAAGAAGAGTTATGTCTTTCGAACTATTCCGATGCTCTGTCGTTGGTATTGATATACCTGGCACCCCTAGGGCATGCCACCAAACATAAAATCCAGAACTGTCTTTTTCTTTCGGATAGTATCAAAGTAGCCAAGCTCTATGAGTTGATTTGTATACGTTTTTTCGAAAGCAAGGTAGGAAAGGAGGTCCCATCCCTTATTTTCTTTAGCACCCAGCCCCTTCAACAAATAACGGATGATGCCGGGAAATTCATGAAGAGTACCCATGGCAAGTTCTCCCAAATCCTGACTTGGCCTTAGCGCCAACAGCGGAATATGCCTTAGTTTACTGGACATCTTCGAACGGTGCTCCTGAGGTATGACGGAAACGGTGCTGTTAATACGCTCCATTCTTTCAATATCAGTTTCCAGTGAATCTAAGAAAACAGAATTTAGAAGCATCCCACTAATTTCGGCAATCGTCAGATCACTGCCAGCAAGGTTTTGGTTAAGCTCAACCGTTTCTTGATGACTGCGGGGATGACGAATACCAATAGCGATGATCCGATCTGCCCCCAAATGAATGGCCGGTCCCAAAGGCGAAGTCAGTCTTATGCAGCCATCACCGTAAAATATGCCATTGATTTTGACGGGTGGAAAAAAAACCGGGATGGCACAAGATGCCATGACGTGCTCTAGCGTCAAATGAGTATGAATGCCTAGCCGATTGGCCCTCCCCCATGGGTCTAATTCCTCAGCTCCATCATAAAAACAGATGGCAGTTCCCGTTAGATAATTTGTGACCGAGACACCTACACCATGCAAAAGTCCATCTTTAAAAAATTGTGGCAACCGCTCAAGATGTAGTTCCTTCCTTAACAATTCTTCCAATGGGCCTGTGTCCAATAAATAATTCGACTTCTTTTTTTTGCTAAAGGCCCCTGTCAATCCCAACATCCCAAGCCACTTTATTGCCAAAGAGACCATACGTTTTGAATCAGTCCTGTATACTTTTTCGGTATGAAGGTTTAACCATAAATCCCAAAGGCCCTGCGCTCCAGCTTGAAAATCATCGGCACGCGACATGAGATAACTTCCATTAATGGCGCCGGTTGATGCCCCTGTGATAACATCAAAAGGAATTTTCTTACGCGAGGGCGCGAGATCTGCGATCGCTTGAATGACTCCCACTTGATATGCGGCACGCGCCCCACCGCCTGTGAGTACAAGACCAAGATTCATGATTAACAGTACAGCATCCCTCGCAAAAGCGGTGTGATGTTTCTCATCGCCTCTGACAACCTTCATTACTTTAAAAGACGTATGCCCATGCTAGGGTTGTTATGTTGGAACCAAAGAGAAAGGCGATGACAGGAAATTCCGGACATAAGAGTTGTGCACGCATTTTAATAGTTGAGGACGATGAATCTATCCGAGAGGTACTGAAATATGCACTGGTGCTGGAGGGATATGAAGTATCCACCGCTATCAATGGCAAAGAAGGGCTAGAACAACTTGCAAAAATGCCCTCCACCTGCTTGATTCTGCTAGACCTCATGATGCCTGTCATGAACGGTTGGCAGTTTATCGAGGCCATCGGAAAAGACATGATGCTGGCGACTATTCCGGTGGTGCTTGTCACCGCCTTCAGTGAACAGGCCAAAGACTTAAACCCAAAAGATATCATCAAAAAACCTATTGATCTGGGAATGCTTCTTAACTCGGTAAAGAAATGGTGTGTTCCCCCACCAAAAAAGTGAAGTTGGCGGGAGGTTTATGTGGACCGGCATGAAGAATTTTACCAGTTGATTTTGGAGCACTGTCTTGATGCAGGAATAGGCATGGATGATAAGGGCATCATTACCGACTGGAACCTTCAAGCAGAAAAAATTTTTGGATGGAAAAAAGAGGAAGCGATAGGACGTGGCCTATCAGAAACCATTATTCCAACCCGCTTCCGTGAGGCACACGAGCAAGACCTGAAAAAAGGCCTGATCACTGGAGAAGGTGCTGTTTTCAACAAACACCTTGAAAAAAGTGCTTTGCGCAAGGACGGTTCAGAATTTCCGGTGGAATTAACCGTAATTCCCATTAGAGTTAAGAGGGGGGTTTCTTTTTATGCTTTTTTAAGGGATCTCACTGTACAAAAAAAGCTTGAACAAGAGTCTGTCAAAGGGCACGAGGAACTTGAAATACGGGTTAATAAGCGCACCCAGGAAATCCAAAATGCCTATGGATTTGTGAACGCCGTAATTGAGAATATTCCTGACATGATTTTTGTCAAAGAGGCCAAAGAACTGCGTTTCGTGCGTTTTAATAAGGCAGGAGAAGAACTCCTCGGTTATACACGCAACGAACTGATCGGAAAAAATGATTATGATTTTTTTCCAAAAGCGGAGGCCGATTTTTTCACTTCTAAGGATAGGGAAGTACTGTCCAACGGAGCGCTCTTGGATATTTTAGAAGAACCCATCCAAACGCGCCTAAAGGGTAGGCGCATTCTGCACACAAAGAAAATTCCCATCTATAATGAGCAGGGCAGGCCTGAGTACCTGCTGGGAATCTCTGAAGACATCACTGAAAAACAACAGGCAACGGAAAATTACCTGAAACTAAAAGAAGAGGAACTGGCACTGGCCGAAACCAAAAGAGAGCTGCAAGAACGGGATGAATTTCTTTCTATCATCGCCCACGAATTAAGAAATCCTTTAAGCGCACTCCTCATGATCACTCAGCTTTTGGAAAGACAATTTCAGGAAGGTAAATTCGCCGACGGCATAGAATTTAAATCTATGGCGAATATCCTTCAAAAGGCAAAGGAGCAAATCGAACAATTTTCCGTCTTAGTGGAAGATCTTCTGGATGTCTCACGGATCAGTGCAGGAAGACTGTCCATTAAAAGGACCAGTGTGAATCTGGCGGAGACCATACAAAGTTGTCTAAGGCATTATGAAGTCATGATCAGGAAGGCCAAGTGCCCCCTCCAACTTGACCTCCAGACACAGATCATCGGCCAATGGGACCCCATTCGTCTTGAGCAGATTTTATGGAACCTGCTCAGTAATGCCTTGAAGTTTGGTGCCGGAAAACCAATTGAAATTTCGAGCAAACTAGAAGCGAACAAGGCAATCATAAAAGTCATAGATCATGGCATAGGCATCTCAAAAGAAGATCAAGAGAAAATTTTCACCCGTTTTACGCGGGCCGTTTCGATTAGAGATTATGCAGGCTTTGGACTTGGGCTGTATATCGCCAAACAACTCGCGAATGCGCAAGGCGGGTCAGTCCGTGTTCAAAGCGAGATAGGTCAAGGTTCGACGTTTACGGTGGAACTCCCTCTTAGTTCACCAATAAAAAGCGCGGGGCAAGAGAGTGCCTAATAGTTCGAATTTTTGCATTATGTTCCAATTATTGATAAGATTTGGTGATGGAGTTTTGAGATGCCCACTATATCAATGTTTTATGGAATTTTAATCAAGATGTTTTTTAAAGATACAGAGCGACACAAGTTGCCGCACGTTCACGCAGAATACCAAGGAAGTATTGGCGTGTATTCAATCGAAGATGGAACACTGCTTGCCGGTTCACTGGATTGAAATTCACAATGATGATCTTCTTGCAGATTGGGAACTCGCGGTCAACGGAAAGAAGCCTTTTCCAATTAAGGGACTTGATCAATGAAAATACTCAAAGTTACTCCGCAAACAGGTTTTACTCTTCTGTTTGAATTTGATGATGGGAGTAAGGGAGTTTTTGATGTTGCTCCCTATTTAAAATATGAAGCCTTTGAACCACTCAACTCTGAGGAAGAGTTTTTTTAAATTACAAATGGGGCATACTACATCGAATGGGATTGCGGAGCAGACCTCTCCATCGACACGATAGAAGCAAAACTTAAAATCGCTTAAGTCCTGTCCAAACTGCCTTTTTCAACACTCTGTTAGTTCACCAAAAAAAAGCGCGGATCAAGAGAATGCTGAACATCCTTGATCACCCCATCGTTTTCATGCAAATCTCTTTTTGTGAATCCAACCGTGATATGGGGAAAAAAATGTTCAGGATCAAATGATTTAGGGTCACCGCCCTTGTCGACAAAACGCTTATATATCAAGCGTCGAAGCTGCAAGAGATCCTCAGATTGAACAATCAAGAAAAATGTTTCTTGCGTTCTCCCATCCAAAAAAATCTTGCCACTGCCAACTCCCAAAACATCAAAACGTGATTTTTGAATTTCCAACTCTCGGGCAATTTGATTAATCTCCCTCATGCTAAGTTTGTTTTTAAGCGCCTGCACATATTCAGGTGGAGTTATCACTGTAATGTGGGCCTCACCCCGATTGATCAGATTTGGGTAGAGGGCCTGACGAATTTTGGCCAAAATTTCAGCGATGGGTTCAAAACGCACATTCATCACCAGATAGCTGTCAAAGGCCCCTGGCCCTTCGTAGGTATTAAAAGGCAGTTTTTCGTTCTGATAGATCTCCTGCAATAAAGTAATCGGAATTTTTTGCTCTGCACTTTCAGCAAAAGCGGATGGCCCGACAACAATTGCTGGCAATAACCAAGCAAGTAAAAAAAGGATGGAACGAGTTCTTACTACCATTGTCGAAAAGTACCCTTACTAACTCGCTATGATAGGCCGGTGTATAAAAAAAACAGAGTTCGACATGAATTCAATATTTTCTAATAGTTAGCGTATGCTCTTCAGCCATTTTTCTTCCCTATTTTGGCGCCCAAGCGCAAGCTAGAATGAATTAACCCTACAAGAAAAACAGATTGGAGCGGAACCCAAGACCTTTCCAAAACAAGACCCCAAAAACAACTCCCTTTTGCAGTGGTCCCGCTCCAAGCTGTTTCCCCCACTCCCAATACTTGTTCAAAATGAGAATAATCGCTCGAATCGTATGAAGATAATTTCAAAAAAACCACTATCGTGCTTCTCTGGAATACCGGTCGCGACATGAAGCCCGAGAGAAGATGCGACAAACCAATCATGAGAAAGGCGAAAGCGTCGATCTAAAAGTAGAGAGAGATCGAATCCTTGAACTGTTCCAGCATCCCGGGACCAATTTTGATCAGCAGAAGTGGTATCAGTATTATGGTCCATCCTTGTACCACCACTATGGCGATAGGAAATACCTGCTCCCAGCTCAAGGTCTGCGGGTAGTTCCCAAAGTTTCAGAAAAGACAATTGATATTCACTCCATGATTGAAATGATTTACTTCCTTTCTCGATATAGCGCCGCTCTAGATGGCGCATTTTAAAAGCATAAAAATGTTGCCGATTGTATTTATACGCGAACGACAAAGTGGGAGAAAAAGATTGAAATTTCTGCACTATCACGTGGGTGTACGAATCTTGCGAAAGAAAGAAATGACCAAAAGACAGGCCAACAACCAAAGACCGATCTTTTAGGTGCCCCGGATTGTACCAGGGTGGGGTCGGTTTCCAAGCGGCAAACTGCAATTTTCTGGTTTTTTGAAAAACTTGTCCGCTCGGTTCAAGAAGTTCAAACTGCAAGGTCTGTTCGTCCTGTACCCATTCTAAAGAATACTGAAAGGCCCCCTCATCATCACTTTTCACAAATTGATTATTGATTTTTAGTGTCCATCCTGGCGTGATCGATCCCTCAATCTGACCGATCTCTTGCTCCAAAATAACCATTTCATTGGACCAATCGATACCATTCTTTTTGAGACTTAAAATCGGACGTTCTGATGAAAAACGCTCACGCACTAAGTTTAATTTGTAGCTTATAATTTCCTCGACACCCTCTCGTCTTTTTGAAACTCCCGCAAAATGGTTCTCTCCCTCATTAAGCATCGTCTCAAAAGTTGCGCGCCCTCCTCCACTGCGCGTAAGTTTTCCATTACTCATTTCTACTTTTTCACTTTCATCAAGTGGCCCAATCAAGACAAAAGGATAGGGACTTTTATACTCTCCATCTTCAATCTCATATTTCTCATCTACTCTTTGCTGAAAAATATTATTCGAAAGCGTCATGGAGGTGCGATAACATTTTGTGCGACCGATCAGCTCAATATTTAAATGACTAATCCCTCGGTTTGTCAGTTCGGCAAAGAAGCGAAGATGGTTGCCTTCTAATAAATAGCGTTGTTGATTCACGTAGAGTCCAAGTTCTTTTCCCTGGCATGGTAAAATTTCTAATGACGCCGTTTTATTTTCAGCATTCATGAAAAAGTTAAGCGGCAACAAAGCACCGGTTAATTGCACACGACTCACGACCGGACTGGCCTGAATGTGCACAAAGGACAGATTCTTAGTAGGACCATAAAAATGGAAAAACTCTCCACTCCAAGCGGTGGTGAGTGAGAGTACAAAAAGCCAAAATGCTAACGTGTGAATTTTCATAGGGGGGCACGCCTAATTTTAAGCAAGGCCCAAAGTTAAGCACCTCACTCATACTAAATTATCATTTAAATCCAAAGAGTTGTCGAGAGCATGGAGGTCGTTTCGAGCTGGCACTCGACTTGCTCATACAGAAAGCAACAAACAAGGGGGAAATATGAAAACAATTTTGAAAAGTCTTTTGCTCATTGCTTTACTTGCTTCTTTTATGGCCTGCAATAGCGATTCATCGGGATCAGCAGCGCCAGCAGCTCCGGAAAAAGTCGTTTTAGAACTTGAAGGCGCTGGACAGTAATTGAAAAAATAATTTAAAACAAAAAGGAGATTTTTATGAAAACAAAATTTTTAGCGCTCATACTTTTCGCAATGACAACAAGGAGTTTGGCTGCCGATCTTGCCCTTGATCCTAGCTATCTCGATCTGAAAGTGTATAAATTCGCTATTTCAAAAAGCGAATTTTGCACAGACTTGATTACCGTTTTCGAGAGCGACAATCCAGTTTATGAAAACGTTTTGAGCAACCCCTCGCTCGGTACTGGAAGTATTGAGGCCGGAACTTACAACTGTGTGGTAATCGAATTTTTAGATATTATCCGTTTTGCTTCGAGCACCAACAGCGATTCTGGACTTTGTGTTGCGGGAGAACAGCACAGCCTTCAAATTTGTCGTGCTGATTACCCAGAAAGTGGGCGATTGGTTGATGGAACGGAATTTGCCTGTAATGATAGCGAGCAACGAGTGGCCGTCTATCTCTCGACTGGTTCGACTGGTGGTGATAATGACGAGCCGGCCTTTCTTCCTCCCACCGCCCAAAATCGTGATCGCGGTCTACCACTCCTTGCTCCCTTGATTGTGAGCAATGATACGATAGCTAAATTTATCGTCGATGGCCGCGGCCAAATCGAGGACACTACGCCACTCGGATGGCAAAATCCGATCTGCGAAATGAATGCCCCAACTTTTAGCTTTGGTAAAAAATAAAAGCTGAAGAAAATTGAAGAGAGTAAAAATAAACTCACTCTCAAATAGAAGTGGCCCCAAGATGGGCCACTTCTGTTATTTGGGAAGATGAGGAATTTTGAGGATGAATTTTGCCCCTTCGCCTGGCGAGGATTCTACAGAAAGGAACCCATCATGCATGGCCACAATAGAATAGGCGGTGGCCAAGCCAAGTCCCGTGCCTTTTTTCCCGCTCTTGGTTGTGAAAAAAGGATCAAAGATTTTACGTCGAATTTCTTCAGGAATACCTGGCCCATTATCCTTCACCAAAATATTGAGCATGCCCTTTTCGATACTGGCAGCAATGACAATTTGCATCTCCGCTTTTGGATGATCCAGCAGGGCATCCCTTGCATTATCAAGCAGGTTGCCCAAAACCTGGGTGACCAGTCTTGGGTCAAAACTGGCAATCATATTTGTATTAGAAATATCCAAGGAGAGCGTAATATTCTGTGCCTCCAATCTAACTTTCTGAGTGTCATAAAAGGTCTGCAGAAATTTATCTAACCCAACTTTTTCGATAGATGGCCGGTCTTGGCGTGCAAAAGTGAGAATATCGGCCAAAATTTGGTTG
This sequence comes from uncultured Bdellovibrio sp., assembly GCA_964359085.1. Lineage (GTDB taxonomy): Bacteria > Bdellovibrionota > Bacteriovoracia > Bacteriovoracales > Bacteriovoracaceae > GWA2-49-15. The sequence goes on from CAYHRT010000001.1 coordinate 26,841, forward strand.
GCACGATAAACCTCGTTAATTGCTGTTTTAAGCGTTGTCGCCCCATCCTGACCTTTTTCAATCTTTCTTTCCGCCAATTGAATATTGGCCAAAATATTACCTAGGGGATTTTTGATTTCATGTGCCACTCCGGCAGAAAACTGGCCTAGGGTTGCAAGTTTTTCTGAGAGGGCCAAATCTTGGGCCATATTTTTTATGCGACTTTCGCGCTCTTTGAGTTTCTTCCCCATAAGGGCAAACGAACGAGAGAGACGACCGACCTCGTCTTGGGAATCCCTAGCGATCTCAATCTCAAATTCACCCTCCGACATTTTTTCGGTTATCCGCGTAAGATTTTCTAATGGCCGAGAAATTCGTTTGGTGAATAAGGCCGCGATGAGAATGGTCAGAAACGCAAGACTCAGTCCTAACCACAAGAGTTTAGAAAAGATTGGTCTCATCACCAACCAAAGTGTGGATTTGGGAAAAAAAACTGCCACATAGAGATTGGCATCTCCCGGGATTGGGGCCATGCCTACAAAATTTGTCTGCCCTTGAATGGAAATTTCTTTGGTCATGGCGATTTGCAATTTACTCAAACTTGCCAAGTCTAAAGACTTAAGAGGGCCCAAGTAATCTTGAGCAGAGGTTGACTCTCCGAGTGGATTGGCCATCAAGGCTTCGCCTTCTGCATTAAAAACAAAAATGCGATATGGTCCCATGGGCAAAACATCTTTCAAAGAAACTAGTGAAGACTGCGCTCGCAATCCGACACTGAGGGCCCTGGCCGTAGAAGATGACAATGTCGAGGCATCAAGAAGAAAATCATTGCGTTCTTTTTTTACAAAGTTGCGAAGACCTATATAGGATGTTCCAAGAAATGTGATGCCGACGACGAGAACAACCAACAGAATAAATTGATTTCTAAGCTTGGCCTTCATTGTTTGCGCCAGACCTTAAGCATGCGATGTTCAAGATTCTTGCCACTTTCGATTTGCAATCCCAAAATATTTTTGCCAATTTCGAGATCGTAATAAAATTTAAATGATCCATCATCTGTTGCGATAATTTTTTTTCCATTTAAGAAAACTTTGATATCTCCTCGCATAGATCCCTTGAACAATAATTTAGTATCGGTTGTCGTCAGCTCTTCGCCAGAAGGCGACTCCAGCACAAACTCTGGCTTCACCAAAATAGGCGGCTTCTCTTCTTGCACATCGCCTGCCGGAAGCTCCTCTTCAAATTTAACTTCTTCGGGTGCAATAAAGGTTTTAGTTTCCCCCGAATTCATTTCCATCGTCTTACCTTTGGTGGCCACTTCGGCGGTACCCGATAACAACGTCACCACCAATAATTTCTTCTGTCCTCGTATCTTTAGCCTAGAGGGTCCGCCCCCACCATGCTTGGACCTTACCCAACCTGCTGGCGTTCGGACCTCAAAATTCATAGAACGTTCATCGCCACGAGATTCCACATGAATCTGTCCGTTCGGCAGTGAAAGAATTTGATCGGGAGCACCCCGCTCGCGACTTTTTCGATCTAAAATCACAACCAGGGTATCTTCTGCCATATTTAATTTACTTGAATCGTCAAAAGTAACCAAGGCAGTGGAATCCTTCCCGGTTCTGAGGGAATCATAGTTGGATAGGGTCAACCCTATAATGGCATCTGGCCATTCAAACGAATTATTTCTCTTATATTGAACTTCATTATTTTTCTCACTTAAAACCGCAACATTTGGCGACAAGTCTTGCTTCTGCGCAATTTCATTTTGGGGACTTTTTTGGGATTGGGTGAAAAAATAAATTCCTGATAAAATTCCCACAGCAATCAAAAAAAGAAACAAGAGAGTTTTTCTCATACAAAGTAGTGTAAAATAGATCGGAGAAATATCCAACCTAAGCGAGAGTAAAATGCGATTAGTCATTATTGATGACGACCCGACCATGGGACCAACCCTCAAATCTGCTGTCGAAGATGCACATGAAGTAACCGTATTTAGTGATCCCATTGCCGGCCTTGCTTTTTTAGAAAAGCACGCTGTCGATCTGGTAATCACCGATCAGCAAATGCCGGGCATGCAAGGAATCGATTTAATCAAAAAGGCCAAAGCCTTCTCTCCTGAAACATCGTTTATTCTCATGACTGCCTATGCCTCGGTTCAAGATGCCGTAACCGCGCTCCAAAATGGAGCTTCTGACTATATTCTCAAGCCGCTTAACCTGACTGAATTTGATCATCGTTTAAAACGCATTGAAGAACTTAGGGCCCAAGGCCGACAGATTTCTTTACGCCAGCAAAAATCCAAAGGCCTATCACGTTTGCTTGGTCATAGTGAAAATATGAGGGCGGCGAAAGAATTCGCTGCAAAAGTGGCAGACGTACCATCCTCCATTCTCATTTTGGGCCAAACCGGAACAGGAAAAGAAGTCCTGGCGAAATCTATTCATGAATCTTCAAAGAATGCTTTCGGGCCTTTTGTGGCGATTAACTGCGCCACTCTTAGTAAAGAACTCATGGACTCTGAGTTGTTTGGCCACGAAAAAGGGTCTTTCACCGGTGCCATAGATTCTAGGCAGGGTAAATTCGAACTGGCGGAAGGCGGTACGATCTTCCTAGATGAAATTGGAGAACTCTCCTATGAGTTACAGGCAAAACTGCTGCGCGTTTTGCAGGAAAAAGAATTTTATAGAGTCGGTGGGCAAAAGAGCATTCATACTACGGCCAGAGTTATTGCGGCCACTCATCGTGACCTCCTCTCGTTGTCGAAAGAAGGCGCGTTCCGCGAAGATTTGTTTTTCCGCCTCAATGTTTTATCTTTCACTCTTCTTCCTCTATCAGCAAGGCCAGAAGATTTGAAAGCACTCATCGATTTTTTTTGGAAAGATTTGTGTATGGAACTCAAACGCTATCCAAAAATGAATGCGCAAGTTGAAAGCAAACTCATGGCCTATGATTATCCGGGCAACATTCGTGAACTCAAAAATATTTTGGAGCGACTGATCGTGCTGGGCGAAGCTAATAAAGAAGTCAGCGCTACTCTTTTGCCATTAGAAGTATCAAAAAATAACCCAACCCCCGCTCTTACCTCTTCGACAACTCAATCTCAAACCCTGACCGAAGGCAAAGGACTGAATCAATTTCTAGAAGAAATCGAGTTTCGCATCATTAAGGACATTATGGAGCAAGAATCACACAATCAAATCAAAGCGGCCAAGCGATTGCAGCTTACGCGAGGGAGCTTACAGTACAAATTAAAAAAGATGGAAGACTTAGGACTCATGACAAAATAAGGTGTGCAGATCGCGCCCAGACAAAATAAAAACAATAAGTTGCTAATCCAGAGTTTCTCACTCGGCCATCCTAAAAAAATCTTACTCTCGCCGGCCAAAACAAATGTCTATTGCATTTCGTTGGAAGTGCTTAAGGGAGCAACATATAATCGCTTGGAATTCATAACCTGAGTTTGGGATTAGGGTCGTAGCGAGAAGTCGTCTGACAAAGGAGTTCAAGGACGCACAAGTGAAAAACCGGAGGCGTAGCAGAGCTACGTCGAGGATTTTGAACGCGGAGGACGCTGAAATCCTTTGTTAGGCGGCTTCGCAGTAGACCCTAATCCCAAACTCAGGTTCATAAGTTCTTTAACATCCATTTGCCTAAGGAGATTGCTATGCAATTTATTAAGTGTTTGCTCGTCGCTATGCCTTTTTTATTTACCAGCGCCTTCGCCAGTGTCGAAGGCCTGTTCCATGTTGAAAGCTCTTTTTCCTATCTCAAAGGGAGCAAGACCCTGACTGTACCTGCGGGAGATTATAAAGCAGATTTGAAGGTAAGCAATTCTTCCATGACTTTAAAATTCAGAGATCAGACCGATGAAAAGCATAAAATAAAAATGGAAGTCCCACGCGATTCTGTGCCCTCACGCAACGGCAGCTTCCATTATGAAAGCACTCAAGTTGAGCAACCCTTTGATCTATCAGGTCAGGTGGCGACGCAAGAAGAGAGAACTCCAACCCAATCACGCTATGAGAGCTGCACTTACCAGCGCCCTGTGCAAGTTTGCACCATTGATCCCTACGGTCGTCGTATTTGTCGCGTAGAATATCAAACAGTACAGGGTAACCACCAAGTGCTGTTTCACTATCTGATTGCACTCCGATCAACACTGGTGAATCTCGAAGGTGCCACTGATCGCAATCTCTTGGGAAATTTCTCCGGTACCGAAAATATCGAACAAATTATCACCGAACATGTGGGAGCTTGCTATTAAGCATAATAAGTGAGGTACCATGACCCCTTTGGGACTCATCGCGCCACTTAGCGGCTGCGGTGAGTCCCAAAGGGGTCATGGTACCTCTCATTTTTTTTTCTAAGTCAGTTGTAGTCGCTCATCGAACTTTCAGATATTATGACGGCAACGGCATTCCAAACTGCGCTTTGCCCCTGGAGGACACACATGACAAATAAACTCGATCGTATTTCCTTCGGTAAAATTGTTCAAATTCGTGAGCGACTTCTCAAAACACAGGCCACGGGAAAAAAAGTTTTCCGTTTTGAATCGGGTGATCCAAGCTTTAGTGTTTCTGAACCGGTCATCAGTGCCATCCGGCAAGCAGCAGAAACAGGCAGGACCCACTACATCCCCAATGATGGAATTCCTGAGTTAAAAAAAGAACTCCAGATCAAACTGGAAAATAAAAATAAAATCAAACTTCCCCATGCAGATTATATCTATGTCACCAACGGCGCCATGCATGCGCTCTACGTGATTTGGCAATGCCTGCTAGAACCAGGCGATGAAGTCATTGTTCCCGATCCCATGTGGACTGAGGCGGTAGAGAATATTCGTCTGGCCGACGCTACCCCCGTGCAAGTCATCCTCTCACATGAGGATGGTTATCGTTACGATCCCAAAAAAATCGCGGCCCAAATTAATTCCAAGACCAAAGCCATTTTTGTTAATTCTCCTCATAATCCTACCGGTTCAGTTGCCAGTCGCGAGACTCTCCTGGAAATTTTGGATCTCGCGAAACAACACAATCTTTTTATCGTTACGGATGAGGCCTATGAAGACGTGGTCTATGATGCCAAACATTTTTCTATAGCAGCTTTGGCCCAAGAAAAATATAAGGGTGCTGAAGGTGAGGCCTTGCAACGTAAAATTATTAGTATTTACTCGTTTTCTAAATCCTATGCCATGAGTGGATTGCGAGTCGGTTACATTGTTACCCTGGACGACTCAATTCGTGAGCGAATTTCCAAACTACTTCGCTGCACGATCAATGGTGTGAACAGTATTACCCAGTGGGCAGCCATTGCTGCTATCCGCACTCCAATGGATCACCTTGAAGGAATGAAGAGAGAGTATCGTGAGCGCCGCAGATTAATGCTCGATGCCTTAACGGGTATTCCCGGCCTTCATCCTTTTGCTCCAGATGGAGCGTTCTACCTTTGGTGTAAGCTCGATCCAAAACTGTATCAAAAATTGGGAATTAAAAATGCCGATGAGGTTTCTAATGCCCTGGCGGAAAAGGGAATAGGGAGCGCTCCCGGCGATAGTTTTGGTCTCCATTGCCACGATGCCATTCGTTTTGCCTATAGCTGTGCGACTTCAATGGTGATCGAGGGAACGGCTGAGCTTGCGCGCTTTTTTGGAAAATAAAAAAATCAAACCCAGAAATTGCTGGGTTTGATTTTTTATCTTTGACAACAGACGGCAACAGACCTAATCAAATCTTTTCAGAATCTCTGTCTTTTTTGCCTTTATGCTTCCCCTTAAATTGTTCCCTTATGGCCGCTCGGTTGGATTTCAGCATGGCCATGTATCTTTGACGGATTTGCTTTATTTCCTCATGATGGGCCTGTCTTCGCTTTTTCATGTTTTCCTTGAAGGCCGCCTGCTTTTGTTTCAAGGTATCACGAACTGATTTATTTTTTTCTTTGTCTCCTGGGGTCAGATTATCAGTCATGGACTTGGCTTCCATGATTTGGCCCTTTCCCAAATCATACATTTCATTTTCAAAGACAATCCTTTTATTATGGATCTCATCGAGCATCTGCAGACGTATTTCTAGATTCTTACTGGCCAATTCCTTAAATTTATTTTGCATATCCTGAGGAATTTCACGGGGAACTTCCTTGGAAATGGCAGCGAATGCCCATAGAATGGAAAAGATGCTTAATAATTTTAACATGTTGTCCTCCTTATTAAGGAAACTCGGTTCCTTTGCTCTATGTACGAGTGGGGGCCACAAAAGTGTCATGACACTTTTCTCAACAATATCCGTATATTTATTAATATGTCGATTATAAACAAGATCTTCCATATCAGCGACGAGTCTTTAATAGAAGAGATAAAACGGCAAAGTTCGGGTGCATATTTCGAACTCTTTCATCGATACCAAAAGGGAGTTTACAACTTTGCATTATCCTATTCCCACCGCCCAGAAATTGCCGCAGAGATCACGCAAGAGTGCTTTCTGAAACTCATGACAAAGTCTGGCAGTTTTGAAAAAGGCAAGGTTTTCAGACCTTGGTTTTGGAGCTTGGTGCGCAACCAGTGCCATGATTGGTACCGCAAAGAAAAAGGGGAACGCCTTGAACCCGATACTCTGGTCTCCAATTTTCCTGCCGATAAGATCTCTGATGAAATCGCGACGGATGAAATGTTTATGAAGTTACTACAGGAGATCCAGCGACAACAAATCTTGGAAACACTGGCGCTCTTGCACACCTCTGAAAGGGAGATTTTGCTCTTATGGTTAGAAGATCTTAGCTACCTTGAGATAGCAGAGGCGATGAGTAAGACTCAAGATGGAGTAAAAGGATTACTCAAGCGGGCCAAGCAGAAATTTGCAAATCTTTGGAAAGAGAAAAATGGGAGAGAGAAAAATGAAAAATAAAATAAAAAATAAAATATATTTTGAACCACCTAAATCGATTCAGGAAAACCTACAGAGAAAACTTTTTCCAAAGCCAACTGCCTTTCATTGGAAACGGCTCATTCCGGCCATGACAATATGCTTGTTTATCGGAGTTGTTACTTACAAATATCTCAATCGCCCTGCCCCCGAGGCATACTATGATGAAGCCTACGTCGAATTATTTTTTGAGGCCGATGAAATGCAAGATCAGGGTATTGAGGAATTTGCCACAAATACCACGCAAGAGGATGAAGCTGCGCAAGACGAGGAATCGGCAGAGACTCTGATCTAAGGGCCCGTCCAAATGCTACAAAAATACCAAAAAGGCAGCCGACACTAAGACCATATAGGCCGCACAGGCAATAAGAAGGTATCCAAGAATATCCTTGAAATCCAGCTTGGCCACGGCCAACAGGGGAAGGGCCCAGAAGGGCTGAATCAGATCGGTGGCCATATCGCCCCAGGCGTAGGCGAGAACAATTTTGGCGTTATCCACTCCCATGGTTTTGGCCGCCGCCAAAATATAGGGGGCTTCGATGGTCCACTTCGCTCCACCACTCGGAACAAAATAGTTAATAATGCCCGAGTACCAGTAGATGACGGCCGGAAAAGTCGAAGCCGAAGCGTGTCTAACAAAAAAATCGCCTACGATATCAGTCAAGCCAGTACCCTGAAAAATACCATAAATCCCAGCATAGAGGGGAAATTGAAATACAATTCCGGAAAGAACGCTGGCGGCCTCCTCGGCGGCAGCCAACACGCTCGCGGGTGTGCGATGAAAAAGAACCGCAAGAGAGAAAAAAATGAAATTCACCAGATCAATGTCAATTTTGCGCCAGCCATTTTCGTGTAAACGCAAGGCCACATAGAGGAGTCCTGCGCATCCCACGATAAGATTCAGCATCGGAGTATGATCGAGCCATGCCGCCGGAGTCATTGTTCGAGGGCGCTGGGGTGGTGTGAAGCTCTTTAAAAGATCGACGCGCGAGGAGTCCACCGCAAAGGTCTCCTCTTCTCTGGGATGGAGAAACCAGGCCAAGACACCTAAGAGAATCAGAGTCGCCACGACTAGGGCAATGTTGAAGACAGAAAAGATTGTCTGGTCAATGGTTACAAGTCCGAATTTCTGGGTGATGGGTTCGGCGGCCGTGGCGGCAATGAGGGGCGCGCTGGCCGAGAGACCGGCGTGCCAGGTGGCACCCAAACCGAAGTAGGCACTGGCGACCAACAGCCGATAGTCGGCCTGGATTTCGGTCGGCCCAAATTTTCTTTTGGCGAGAAAGCGTACCATCACAGCACTTCCCACAATGGAAAGCCCCCAGTTTAGGAGCGCCAGTCCCATGGAGACCAAGGCCATAAAGACCACGGCACTGCGAGGCGAGCGGGGCAATGCCGCAAGCCGCTCAAGAGCGCGGGAGATCAGAGGGGAAACGGCCAGCATATAACCAGTAAACATCACCAGGGCCATGCGCATCCCGAAGGCCAGCAGCGACCAGAATCCGTCGCCCCACGAGCGCAGTACCGTTTCGAGTAAAGCCCCCGCGGCCACCAGTGCAAGGCCGGCCGTAGCGAGAGTAAGAAGGACGGCGATGGAAAAGGCCGAGGGAACGAAACGTTCTGAAAAACGGCCCAGGCGAATAGCGATCCTGGCAATGAGATTCATGCTGAGTTCCTCATGTTATAGATCTTCTGATCCAAGTTGCTTCGTGCTTGTTATGATAGAGATGAATAATCTGGGAGTCGGAAATGGCGAGAAATTTTTCCACCGTTTCGTAATCCGTTTCTTTTTGAAACTTAATGGTGCAGACAAAATTTTGCACCCCCGCTGCTCGCCATTTTTCCACCAAATCAAAGAGACGGTCGGGATAGCAGATGATATCGGAGAAAATCGCAAAGGGCCGGGAGACGCTGGATGGAATCAGTCCGAAAGCACTCTCCTGGTGATAATGCACCTTGGGATGTTGGGCGATTCTTTCTTCCAAGGGGGCCTTATCGAAGGCATGGACCTCGGCCCCCAGCTGACTTAAAACATAGCTCCAGCCGCCAGGACAGGCACCTAGGTCAAAGATTATTTTCCCCTCCATCTCACGGGCAAAGTCAGGATGGTAGATGGTAAATACTTCCCATAATTTTAGATAGGCTCGTGAGGGCGGCGTTTTTTTGTCTTCGATAAATTCATGATATCCAAAGGGCACTTGGGCCTGGGGATTGAGACAATAAAAAAGCTCTTTCTCACTTATCAAGCCAAACACTCCAAAAGGTCCATCCGACAGAGGTGTGAACGATTCAAGCCGCTTTTTTTTAATGCTGGGCAATCCTTCACAAATTAGCTCCCCACGCCGGTGACAGTGAAAGGAGGCATGAACCCAACGCTTGGCCAGGCCTTTTAACTGCTGCTGGGCCTTGGCGATGGAAGTAAACTGAACGACGCCACAGTCGGGCCAAAAATCCTGTACCCAGATAGGCCGTCGTTTAGCATAGCTCAAAGCATCTCGGGGCACAAAAAAAAGAAGGTCTGATTTTACTATGACGGGAATACCAATGAGCGCAAGTTCACGACTTAGCTCATCAGCAAAATCTTTTTTGGCCAGGAACACACTAAATGATTTGGGAAGAGTTGCGGCCATAAAGTGAGATCACTCCTGCTTATCCAGAAAAAAATAAGTCATGCACTCCTCGATTACCGCCTGTCCCTTCTGACGTCCCGACAATATGGGTAGACGTAAATTTTTTGGGCAATTGGCAGGACATTCACCCAAGGTGTGGCGATGCACGCATACACGAGAAACAAAGAGTGGCGGTCTAAAACCGGCACCTACAGAGAATATTCTTCCGACAAGCGGCGCTTGATTTTGAGTATCTCCTTCGATCCATGAATAGGCAAAGAGCAAACGTGGTACCGACGTGAAATAAAAGTGTGCCGCAGCACTATTGGCCACGTAACAAAAGAAATCTAGAAAGAAAAAAGTATTAGAACAACGTTTCGCCAAATCACGACTGAACGCCACCTGACCTAAATTATTGAGACCAACCAGAAATTTTTTTTCCGGATGAGCGGCAAGCAATTTCTCTAGCGTCTGATAATACAGCTCCTCATCAAGGACTACAGGTCTAAGAGGCATCACATAAAAATCACCTAGGCGTGCCAGGGAATCTAGGGCCATAGGAATAGTGGTTAAAAAAGGCAGCGCGCCGCTGGGAGAAAGGCTTTGGCGCGCAATTGGCATTGATATTGATGAAGATAAATTCTGTGGCCACGGGGTGAGTCCTCCCAAATCTTCTAAAGCGAGAGCATTGGAAGAGACAGCTTGACGCTGAACCAGAAGATGCTTGGCAAGTTCACTATAGAAATCATTCTTGATACTCTTCAATTTAGAGGGAGGAATAAAGATCGTATCACTCGCCTGAGCGCTCTCGGTACAAAAAGTCACGGTGCCGATTTGAAAGGGATGTTCACCTGATTGCAAAAAAAGATCGGAAAGGATGGCACTGAAATCCCTTGGGACCCGGGCGGTATCAACCTGAACAGGATATGTTTTAGAATAGGTCTCACCACCTAGAACCGTCGTGAGGGTAAGCTCGGTGGCCTTGAGTTTGGCCTCCATCACCAGTTTCATGACATGTGAAGAAAAACTAGTGGCCTTCACTGCCTTTAAATCCAGGTCGCGAGAAGAAATCAAAAACAGCTCTGAGCCAACAGGCGGTGGCGTGGAACATTCGACTTCGATCATCTGGCCGGCACGAGCGAAAAAACCGGGTGTGCGATTTCCACCCGCCACGACCACCAAACCTTTCAAGGCAAAACGCACTGGTTCAGGCAATGCAGATTTCTGGAAATACATCAGTCCGTCGTGGGCCGCAACGGCATGTTCGAGCGTTAACGAAAAGCCATCTCTCCAGGATTCGCGCACTTTGCCCAAAGGAACTCCACGATGGGAGGCATATTCGTTACTGAGCAGCTTTTCTCCTACGGAATTTGAAAAAAACGCCTTGGTGGTACCGCGTGAAAAGGTCAGAGAGACATTTTTTTCCAGTTGCTCCATTTCTTTTACCGGCAGAGGCGCACCATGATCGAGCACACGCCGATAAAGAGAGACTACGGCTTGAACGTACTCAGGCGGCTTCATACGCCCTTCTATTTTAAGAGAATCAACTCCCAGCGCCGCAAGCTGGAGGACCTCATTGGTCAGCGCCAAATCATTGCAGGAAAAATAGTGCCCGGCCTTACCTGCCCGCTGATAAGTGCTCCGACAAAGTTGGGCACATTCACCACGATTGGCCGAACGACCAAGCTGTGTGCCCGAGATCAAACACATGCCTGAGACGCTGTAGCAAAGAGCCCCGTGAATAAAAACCTCAAGTTCTATGTTAGGATTTTCTTTTCTTAGATGCGTGATCTCACTTAACGTCAACTCCCTCGGCAGAACCACACGCTTGACCCCGAGATTGGCAAGATGCTGGAGTCAGAGAGTATCATGCACGGCCATCTGAGTGGAGGCATGGATTGGCAGAGCGGGAAAATGACGTCTCAACATTTCAAGCACACCGAGGTCTTGGATAATAACGCCATCGACGCCGATGGTGTCGAGGTCGAACAAGAGTTCGGCCACTCCCTGACGTTCATTCTCTTTAATCACGGTATTCATGGTCACTAAAATGCGCTTGCCTTTTTCTGTGGCCAAACTGCGCAGGACTCTCAATTCCTGCAACGAGAAATTACGGGCGGCCTTGCGGGCCGAGAAATCAGACAGGCCAAGATAAACGGCATCGGCACCCGCCAGGAAGGCATAATAGGCGGCTTCAAAGCTGCCAGCAGGTGCTAGCAGTTCCGGTTTTTTAATGGTGGTGGACATACTTATGGCGTATATACTCTCGGATGAGCCAACGCGTCAAGCTCCCTCATCTGTCCCTAGTCTAGAGTTCTTCACGTATGGCAGCGTGAGTGACATTGGGTGGAATCCAATATTTAGTAATCGACCCAGCAGTACGCACGGCGCTTGAGTCAGGCGCGGAATCAAAAATAAGAGTGCCTAAATTAATGCCAATACCCGCAGAAAAATAGCGCCGACGGATATTGTCCGTTTTATCGTCAGGTGTAAAATCTGGTTCATACCCTCGAGTAAAAAAACCAAAATCCAAAGTCAGATAGCGGGTAAAAATGTTGTCTTTTAAGGTTGGCACACCTGCGGCCTTCAAACTTAGGAAAACTTTTTGCCCGCTATAGTCACTGGTCACATCCACAGTAGAAGGATTTCTCGGATTGCGATACTCATGACTCGGCCACCACTCCCAACGGATTCCCACAAACTCATCCAGTGCGGGATAACGATCCAGCATCCAAGCAAAAAAAACTCCCATGTAATCCATAAACAGATCTTCTGTCGAAAAACGAAATTTGCTGAAACCATCGCCCACTTCTAAAGCAATCCCTACAAACGCTCCGGTATAAAGTCCAATTAGTCGGGCGGTCTTTATGTCATGCCCCGCCTGCAATGCTAACCAGGTACCCAGACGAGTTTCGAGGTAAAGACTGGTCATGTGTCCGACTTTGTCTGCACCACCAGAATAAGAATTTTTATCAAACCAGTCCTCATTTCCAAATCCCATATGCACTCCGCCCTTCCCCCAATCCCAGGCGGAAGAACCAAAGACAACGAGAATGGTGGGAACCGCGATGGCCCAGCCTGTGGTCCAATGATCTCGTTGTTTTGGTGTCCACCCAAAAGCAGAATAATAATGGTTGGGAAAAAGTGACGTATCATCGTGAGATACCTGGGCAACGTAGATATCTTGTTTAAGCTTCTCTGCCAGCTCTGTAGTTAAGGTCTGGGCCACATGGGCGCGAAAAGGATTTGATTGAATTTCTTGCGCCACCAAACGGTGGCGATTTAAAGTCGCTTGAACCTCTCCTATTGAAACTTCCGCTTTATAATGAATCCAAAAATCGTTGGGAGTTGGGGCCATATCTGAGGCATAAATTGTCGATGAGAAGAGCAAGATTAAAATCATCATAAGGATTCCGTTAAAAATTAAGAGACGTCTGGAGGCCGGGTATTTCATCTTTTCTTATATAACTTATTTTGAAATCGTGTTTAAAAATCCATTCGTAGATGGGGTGGTTCTTATCATAATTGGAAGCATATCTTACACCTTCTGAAGCCAGCAATGAAATAAAAGCGGAAGCGATGACATCTGAGGCATAGTGTTTCTCGGAATGGACTCTTTCAAAGGCGGTTGCTACCGCGAGCGTCATGGGCACCAGCGCGTACTGGGGCCCGTAAAACTGGAGGCTTTTAAAACCCAGAACCGTGTACCCAATCACATGGCCTGAAGGGAAGGAGGACTGTCCTCGAAAAGCGGTCTCCCAAAAAGACAAATCTTTTTTATCCGGCCGTTGATGCACTGGAATGATCGAAATGGCGAGAGATTCAACCATGGCCAAAGTTAAGGCACTCAAATATTCCTGGGAAAATCTGACCGTTTTTACATCTTGGTGAGTTCTTCCCCAGTAATAAAAGGTCATGGGTAAAATAGGAGTGTTAAAAAAAATACTACTGTCACTCACGAAGCGAAAAAATCTTTCATTTTTATGTTTTCTAACCGCTTTTTGTGAAACTCGTTCATCGTTGTGAATAAAGTATCCCGTGGCAGCAACTGCAATGGCTGCAAAGATTAAGTTCTGGGTACCAGAAAATTGTTTATAGCTGGCCTGGTAGGCCCACTTCATGGATTGCAGAAAATCGTCTTTGGCATCAAATTTAAGCTTGCTCAAGTCCTCGCTTTTTTCTACTGGTTCAACAGCTGTTTCGACACCGAATGCTGAAATCCCAAACAAGATTAAGGCCAACGATAAAATGACTTTTATAGCTAAATTGTTAGGCAGGGACACACAAGACCCAATATTTGAAAGTAAAGCTTAGCAGGGTAGAAAAGGGAAGGACAAGGAGTATTTAGAAGGAACAATTCATGAAGATTGGCAAATGGTCCGAAATTAATTCCTGATACACAGTCAAGGTACCTTTTTGATAGGAGTCTAAAACCTTTGTTTGAAAACCGATGCTCAAGAAATCTACCTTCCCACTACTGTAGCGTGGAAGAGGTTTGCCTTTTTCCAGCTTCATTTCTGTCCTGAGGGAGTCCTTGAATTTCTCAAGATCCAATTGTTTTATAAGTTCATCTCCAGCCGGAAAAGATTCTCGATCAGTAAAATTGAACACATCACCACTCTCAGTATCGCAATTCGCCAAGCTTCCGCTTTTTGCAAAGACAAAGTGATCAAAAGCATTACTCAAATCTTCTTTTCCAACCGTTGAGAGTTTATTGATGTAAGGGACTGTTCCAAGAAAATTTTCCAACACTCCCTTGTTATCATGCCATGCCTTGCTAAAGGCCGCGATGAGTTTGTCATTTTTCGCATTAGTCAGCAGGGGCTCTTCCTCTCTTTTCATACTCGTGGTCATACTAGGGGCCATCAAGTTGAAATCACCATAGAGGAGTACGCTTTTTTGTTTAGAGGTCGAGACCAAACGCCCCAGGAAATTGCTGACGCTTTTAACTTCAGAAAAACGTGAGCTGGTTTCATATTTCTCTTCCACTTGGCTTTTTACCTTAGGATCATAAACATAACCGGTGTGAGTCTCAAAATCATAGACCTTCAGCATGGGGGCATATAACGCCTCATTAAGCCTACTTTTCTTCCCATTTCCGATAGTGGGATAACGATAACGAAAATGCACAGCCGCCATGGTAAAAGTCGATTTACCAGCAGTAGCAGTAAAGGAGGCCAAAAAGGGCTTCCTTGCAACTTCGGCCTTAAATTCCTTGCTGGGAACAGCGCAAGCCAGGGCCTTACAATATTCTGTCTGGACCGGATTAATCACACTACCTCTATAAAAATAACCGGCCAACTCATTGTTTAGGGTATCTTCAGGATTAATGCCGAAGAGATCTGGAGATAAAATCAATGACCATGACGGATCTTTTATTTGCAAGAGATGCAGCACTTGTAAATACGAAGGAACGCGAAAGGGTAGACCGGTGCTTGGATTTTTGGCCAGCGCTTCGTTATAGACAATATCCTCTTTGGCCAAATGTTTCACTTCAATGGCGGCAACCAAATCAAATTGTCCAAGCACTTCGGCCAAAATTCGGTGATCCTTCAGCGCGGTCAACTTGTTTCCCTTGATATCTTGTTCCATCCCAAGATTATAAACATTGAAGCCCGCAATTTTAATCTGTGAGCGCTGTTCTGAACCGTCGCGCGCACCACACCCTTTTTTCTGTGTCAACGTGCTATCCACACAATAGTGCAAGTAACTTCCATTGCACTCAACCCTTAATTGCAATTGCTTCGCAAGATGCAGCTTCGTAAATTCGCACACCGGCATTTCAGAAGAGGCCTGAAGCCCCAATGCGGGGGCCATGATAATCATCATTACACCAAAGATTTTTTTCATAATGCCACAAGCTATCTCAAACCTGAAAAACGACCTACTTTTATCTCCCACTCTGCACTTTTTACATATTGCCGATTGCCGACTTGTTCGTGGCCACGTTATAAGCACGCCATCTCTATATCAGGAGCATTGTATGAATCAGGTTCTCACAACAACCCTTGTGGCATTTTCTATTTTAATCACCTCCCTTGGAAGCATTTCACTGGCGAGTGAAACTGTCCGAGACGTAAGAAGAGAAATGAAAGAGGGAACGATCAATCCAGAAAACACCTGCCTTGATGAATACATCGAGGAATCCAATAAACAGATATGGAAAACGGGACTAACTCCCCCAATCGGTGGGGCCGGAACCTTCGCTCTTGGTTTTGGAGGTGCTATGGCCGGTGGCTTTTTGGCACAACTTGTCGGGACAGTCGGCTGGGAGGCCCTGGGATTCATGGGAGTTGGTGCCTTTGTCGGACTGTGCGCAGGTACGAGTGTCCTCGCCACGCTCGAAGCCGTTGCTATCACCAAATTGGTACAAAACAACTTTTTGATAAAAGTTATTGCCGAAGCCAAGGGAGACCCTCAAATCCCGCGCAAAAATTTTACAAAATTTCTCGTCAAATATGATCATAAATATCCCGCTGATAAAATCTTCACTAAAACAGAAAGAGTCGCCGAGATTTTAAATACGGCCGATTTTGAATCCACACTCTGCGATGGATCATTGGTAGGAAAAAAAGGTGGTTTGTTTAAAAAGAAAAACCGCACACTTGCCAGGAAAAATGAGATCTTTAAGTACATCAAGACCAAGATCTAATAAGCCCTTATGTCCACTTTTTGTCTATCGTTGGCCGCTTGACTGTTCTCACTGAAAATCGACAATGATGTAAGGAGGACAACAATGTATAGCACCCTAAATGAAGTGTTAGCAGAAAAGGGCGGGATAGTTTATCAGATTGAAGCTGATGCTACTGTTCAAGAAGCAGTCAAGAGCATGAAATCAAATAACATTGGCGCTGTCCTCGTCATGCATGGAAGTACTCCAGTTGGTGTCTTTACTGAACGCGATCTCTTAACTCGCGTGGTGGCGGAAGGCCTCGATCCAAATACTCTTTCGGTTTCTGATGCTATGACTCGAAATTTCTTTACGGTCAGACCCTCTTTAAGCGTGCATGACGCCATGACCATTGTCACAGAAATGCGCTGCCGCCATCTTCCCGTTTTGGAGAATGGCATCTTGCTCGGGATGATTTCGAGTGGTGACCTAACCAAATGGGTGGCCAACGATAGCCAGATTGAAATCCAACACTTGATAAACTACATCACGGGAAAGTATCCCTTATAACCTGAGTAAAAATTCCATACTCGTAGTTCCGAGATAGTCCCTTGTGATATGGGTTGCAGTGCTCGTTACAAGAACCCAAGGACTTAATTATGAAGACAATTCTTCTTACACTTTCTATGCTCATAACCTTTTCTGCCTACGCTGATATCAGTGCCAAAGATGCCCTTAATATTACAACCCAGGATGCTTTCGTCCGATTAAAGGATCATTTCCAATTAGAATCTCCCGACCAACTAAGGGACAGTATTTCGATAGCAAAAGCCAAAGATCTCCGCCAGATTGATGACCAAGAATTTAGAAATATTCTGAAAAAATATCCACGACAATCGGCCTTCTATATCAACGTTCAAATGAATGACTGTGTCGTTCAATCGATGCTTTACATAATTGAAAAGAAATCGGGAAAAATTCGGGCAACTATTTTCATAGGTGACGAAATTTCTATTCAATGACAATCACCTTCCAAACAATTGACAGCGTGTTTGCGCCTCGCCCACTGTAGCGGCACTAGAATGCTCACGGCCTAAAACTGGTGGAATCAAATCAACACCCGCAGCTGTGCGCGAGGCCGAGAAGCGGAATTTGTCGGCCCTGGTTTCCCATTTGGTTTTAAGCGTTTGGTACGCGGTATCGGCATTGCTGGTTGGCAGCGCTCTCAATTCAGAACAAAAGGCCGCTACGGCCGTGTCTCGTATGATGTCATCACCCCCTTCCAACATAACTTCGATTCGATCAGTGATTTCTAAATTTCCAGCGGCATTTCTTTTCACTTTAAAGGTACCACCTTGATCCTCATCACCTGTACCAGTTATAGCGGTTGCAATTTCATCCATACTATCGGCCTTCGCACTGGCCTCGAAAAGCAAAGTGCCAATATGCGATTCCAGCTTGGCAATACAACTTTTATTCCAAGCTGTCAGTTTGGTCGTATAAACATCAAAAGCAGCGTTGAACGCCATTTCTGCCAAAGTATCTGGAGGCGGATTAGGTTTATTGGCCATATTACAGGTATTTTTATATCGCTCTAACAAATTCAAGTTGCTTAAAATTCTGGCACAAAAATGCTGATCAGACTTTTGGCCCAGACAATCCCTGATAATAGTCTCATGCAGCTCTCGGGCCCTACGAAGAGAAGACAGCACATCATCTTTGGAAAATTGGTTACAGAAATTGGCGTTAGTTCCTGTTGCGTTTTGTGGATTTTGGGTTACGTTCAGACACTGTTGGCATCCTTCACGAGTAATCTGCCCCCTCTTGCCACTACAAAGAGCAGTGCATCCATAGACATCGTCATTGTAGTGAGGATGGTTGTGCCCGGGCCCACCATCATGGCCACAGGTGTGGAGAATCTCATGAAAGATCACATCCACCAGTTTTGATTTTTCGTAATAACCCATGGGTGAAGAAAGGGGTTTGCGTGACATCCGAGTCAACATCGGATCAAGACCAGTTAAGAAAAAATCTCCCGGTTTCGCCTCCCAGGCAAATCCATTAGTAGTATTGTAAAAGGTAATGGCCGTGGTTTTGCACTCCTGTTTCTTCGCTGCGGTAGATGCATCCTTGCAAAATTGTTCTGCATAGCGATCGGCCTGTCCACTTTCACGCACATCATGCATACACAACATTTTTTTGTCACCCTGCTCAGTCTGACAAGCGTTATCAACGTCTTGCTGCTCTTGAGGTGTCATCTGCCCCATGCCATGGCCGCAGCGAATGCGTGGACGTTCGGGAATCAGCGAACGGGTCAGGCAATCGTCCACAAAACGGGGATTGATTTGTGCCAAGCAAGTAAAACGTTTTTCCGTCACTTCCCTTAGTGCCTTTTGGATATTTTCAATCTCTTGAGGGTCTGAGCAGGAGGCGGTATCAATTCTGAAGCCTGAAGGAGTGTAAATTGTCTCTCCTGTTTTACAGGTGAGCAGAGTGTAGTTTCGAGCAAAAAGCTCAGCATTACGAATCATATCAGTCTGCAAGAGGTCCTGGCAGTTGGTTAAAACCCGACCATCACCGCTGGGACGATTGGCCAGGCACTCGGCATACTCGGTCCTGACCGAGGTTCTTACGGCCGCTCGCTCTTGGGAGAGCTCCCCAACCGACTTGTAGGAATCGAGCGATAAGTGTTGCTCGCGTTTTATTTCAAGCCACTGGTCTTGGCGCAACTCAGATGTAATTACAGTTTTGAGAAAATCCACATACCTTATATCGACCTTTCTTTTCGCTTGCGCATATTCATGATTTTCCGAAGTAATGCGATCATATCCGTCGTAGATGATGGAGTGTTTCTCCAGCAGTTTACCGCTTTCCAACTCAGGTTGGCCGCTGGAGTAGAGCCGCATCTCCCCGCTAAAAACTTTTGGAAGATAACTGTAATGCCATTTTGACATAATAAAAGGTTGGTGCGAGTGAATCAGGGAAATGGTCTTAATGTTGAAACCATCAGAATCAAATGAGCGAATGACGTCTATTTTGCCATCACCATCAAGGTCCACATGGGTAAGCTTGGTGGTGTTTAAAACCGCCATGCCTTCGGGAGTCAAACTCACCGCCTTCACCAACGTCGGTATTATGGCGTTTAGGATCATGAAAAAGAAAATTATTCGCCCCACAGGATCTCTCCCAATAGAACTTATCGGAAAAAGGGCACCTGGTCTTTACCGCTGTAATTTCAATGGAATATGCCATAATTTATGCCTCAAGAGGGAGCAGGACAGTTGACAGGGAGAAAGGCCGGAGCACATTGGTAGGAATCAAGTTAGCATAGTTCTTATCCATCTCTTTTTAAATCTAAAGTCGGCATGATGGCTGCTAAAAAAAGTCTCCACAGGATTAATATTTTCCAAACCGTTAATATTTATTTCTATACATATTCTTTAAGAGACATTTCTAAGTGACTCCCATCTGTTCGGCATTGTCACAACGGTTAAAGGACCTTGCATGAAAGAAGGTACCTTCCATTTTGTCCATTCCTACTTAAAAGCAGCCATGTCATTAAAAACCAGGAAATTTTCTGATGCCCACAATTCTTTCGTAATAATAGCGGTTATTGACGTTATCGATGTGAATGCCGTTAGAAAAGGAGGCATGAACGAAATAGCCTTTACCAACATAAATTCCCACATGATCAACCCGCCTACTACTGGGGTTTTTCATGGAAAAGAAAATTAAATCGGCTTCGCGCACACTAGTGGGGCCAAGATAAGCCGTTAATCTAAATTGATCACCGGAAACGCGTGGCACTCCGAACCCGGCCCTGTGATAGACGAGTTGGACAAAACCCGAACAGTCAAGGCCGGTCTGAGGATTGGTGCCGCCCCAGAGATAGGGAATACTTAAATAATCCATGGTACTGCGAACAATGGCCTGTCTGGCTTCTTGGATCGTCCTTGCCGGAACGGAATCAATCCCAAAAGAAAAAATAGTTAGGACCAAGATTGTGTGAACTTTCCATTTCAACATGCAAAGAGACCATCAATTTATACTTTCAAAACATAATATATTGCAATATAGTAATTCCCACAATGCAAAATTCATATATAAAACTTCTTGTTGTACTAAGTTACACTTATATTACTCTAAGTGGCGCGCCATTACTTGCGGCCGAGTTGCCCAATTTAAAAAATCAAGGTGCCTGGACTAGCGGCGATAAAAAAAGTTTTATTTATTATTTAGAGTCGGGCAAACAGGCCCCGGTTTCGGGAAATGTGAAGACCGAAGAATCTCAGGTATCAATTGAACCACAATCTGAGGATAAGCTGAACTTTGACTTCGGTAAGGCCAAATATGTCAATTTTAGTCTTCTGACAAATTCCATGTACACTGTTGGATCTGACAATGTCAGGCATTCCGTCTCAAACAATTTGGGCGCAAAAATCTTAGTCGGCGGACATATTTTTTCTTGGGTCAGAACATATTTTGGCCTGCAATACTCAGGCATGGACCAGAAGATGAAAAATGGCCAAAAGGCGCGGCTTAATCATTATGAATTTCCGGCCGGTTTTGAACTCGCACTTATTCCCCTCGGCACTCCCCACACTCGCTATGTCCTTTTACGAGGCGGAGTGGCCGTCCATTACATTCAGGGAAATCGTCGTGATGCAGATTTCGACACAACTTTGCTGGGTGTGCGTGGCACCTGGAATGGCGGGCTAGGCTATGAGTGGCAAATTGCGGAAACCAGTTTGCGTGTAAATCTGCTAATCGAAGGCTTTAAATCCATGAGCCGAGAAAATGGTTCCAAATTTATTGGCGCTGGTTTAACTACTGGCGTGGCGTATACCTTTTAGAGGTTTTCATGCCAGACAAAAAAGTTGTTATTGTGGGGGGAGGAATCTCGGGTTTAAGCTTCGTCTCACAAGCGATTCAAGCAGATTACCAAACGACTCTCATTGAAAGCACCGATCGTATCGGCGGTTGCTTTGATTCTCACCGATTTGGAGATTTCAGCTTGGAGTTGGGTGCCCACACCTGCTACAACTCTTATCGCGGCTTGATTTCCATTATAGAAAAATACGCGCTGGCCGATGCCCTTTTAAAAAGAAATAAAGTTTCTTTTATGGTCTATAATAAGGGAAAAGTGGAGAAGATTGTAAAGCATCTTTCTTTTCTAGAAATCTTAGTCTCACTGCCAAAAATTTTTAATATAAAGAAAGGTAACCTTTCCGTCAAAGATTACTACCAGGCCATTCTCGGTAGCAATAATTATAAAAATATTTTAGGCCCATCATTCAATGCCGTTTTGTCTCAAGATGCAGGCCCATTTCCGGCAGATTCTCTCTTTAAAAAAAGAGAACGACGTAAAGATATTTTTCGTAGTTACACCCTAAGAGGTGGTCTACAAACGATTGCGGATAAGATCTCTCAGGACAAGAAACTTACCATTCATACGACCTGTACTCTCACAAAAATCATGAAAACTGATTCGGGTTTTCAACTCACGCTCAGCAGTGGTGAACTGTTGCAGACAGATTTTCTCGTGTTGGCCACTCCCGTCTCCAGCGCCACCGCCTACCTGAAAGATTTGTACCCAAACATCGCGAGCGAGCTTTCCAAAATTGAGACAGCTCAAGTCGAGTCTGTGGGTGTCGTTGTGGATAAAATGAAAGTAAAACATCCTCCCTTCGCAGGTCTGATTCCAACCAATGACGACTTCTTTTCAGTCGTCTCTCGTGATGTCATCACCCATGAGAAATTTCGTGGTTTCACTTTTCATTTTCGCCCTGGCTTACTGGATGAAAAGCAAAAATTGGCGAAAATCACGCAAGTCTTAGGCATTACCCAAGATGATCTCATCGACACTGAGGAGAGAACCCGCTCACTTCCTAAATTAAGTATGCAACATAAAAACATTTTAGCAAAAATTGATCAGGCGCTGATCGGTACTAATATTTATCTGACAGGAAATTATTTTCAAGGACTGGCGGTTGAAGATTGTATCAATCGCTCATTTTTAGAATTTAATAGACTAATCCAGGAATTCGTCCATCAAAAGTCTAGTTGAATTACCAGATGAATTTCATTACCCTTACTTTGAATTATTAAACTGAAAGAGGTAATAATATGGAATGCTGTTCAACTGAATCTACCTGTGGCTGTCCTTGTCACAAAATGAACGGAATTTTACTGACGCTCATTGGTGTCGCTTTTTTGCTTGGCAATCTCGATGTCATTAGTATGAAAGTGCTAAATATCACCTGGCCGATTCTTGTCATTCTGCTTGGTCTGAAGAACACCTGCCCCGGTATGTGCAAATGTTGTACGAAAGCTTTGCCACCAGCAAAATAATACCAAACGCATAAGAGATAGGAGCTTCGTTAAACTCCGCAACACTTCTTGTATTTTTTCCCAGAACCGCAGGTGCAAGGCTCATTGCGCCCTACCTTGGGAGTTGCCTGAACGAGAGGTGTTTTGAAAACTTTGCCATCGACAAAGTACCAAACCCCGTCTTGTTTTTGAAAGGTCGAACGTTCATGGTGAGTGTGCTCAATATTTTTGTGGCGGTATGTGGCCTTAAATTCTACCACGCCATTTTGATCTTGAAGGCCACCATTTTTGGTATCGAGAATTTGCAGCCCAAGCCAGGTTGAATCCTGTGCCCACTCACGCGTACCCTTTTCATCAAAATCCTCACTTCCCTTGGGATGTTGGGTTTTTTTAATGTACTCCACATTGCACGAGCAATAAGCACTGTAGCGTGCACGCATAGTGGCCTCAGCGGTGGGCGGCTGTTTTGTACCCGCGATATAAGGTTCACAGCATTCTTTAAACTCTTTTTTAATTCCACAAAAACATTCCGACATACAACCGACCTCGTATTTTTTCTACTGTCTATGCCCCAATTCACCTAAAACGTCACGCCCAAAAAGTTCAACCTTGGCCGGGCCGAAGCCGTAAACATCATAAAGCTCGCTCAAGTTGGTGGGATTTTTTATCGCAAGTTCGTGTAGAGTGCGATCACTGAAAACGATGAAAGCAGGAATATCTTTTTCCCGGGCATATTGCCGGCGCCAATCTTTGAGCAGCAACCGACGCACTTCGCTCTGAGAATCGAGCGGCTTGTCTTCTGTCGATGATTTCTTTTTGCTTTTTTTAGTTTGAACTTTAACTTCCTTAACCTTCGGCGCATTGGCCAGCACCGTCACCACCATGGGAGAATCAGGTGTGCAAGAATCGCAGTGGCCACAATTTTCAATGCGCTCACTGTCCTTGAAGTAGGTTAAAATTCCGGCATGCCGACACTCACCACCCTCGGCAAACTGAATCATGGCATTCAACGAATCCCAGCGGCGCCGGATGACAAAGTCGCTGGCGGTGGATTGCTGGATAAAGTACGATTGAAGGCCTTTGTCTTTTTTCGAGTAGAGAAGCAAGCAGCGCGAAGGTTGTCCATCGCGTCCGGCGCGGCCCATTTCCTGATAAAACGATTCGATATTGGCGGGCATTTGATAATGCACAACCAGTCTGACGTTGGGATAATCAATCCCCATTCCAAAGGCGTTGGTGGCGGCCAAAATACGCAGCCTGCCGGCATCCAATTTTTCTTGGATCTCTTGGCGTTTTTCAGTGTCGAGACCAGCGTGATAATAGGCCACGCCTTTAAATTCTTTTTTCAGTGTTTGGGTCAAGTCTTGGCACAATTGCCGGGTACCACAATAAATGAGCACGCGTCCTTCGGGAACATCACGCAGGGCCTGGCACAAAATCTTGAACTTCATTTCATCACTGGAACAAATTTCAACTTGGTAGAATAAATTGGGACGATAAAATCCATGAACATGATGATCGGGTTTTTTTAACAAAAGCTGGGCCACCATATCTTTTAAAACTGGTGGTGTGGCAGTCGCAGTCAAGGCCAGAATGGGAACGTCAGGGCACAGCTCGCGCAGGATTTGTAATTTATGATAATCCTCGCGAAAATCCGGCCCCCACTGAGAAACACAATGGGCCTCATCTATGGCAAATAACACCACATTTTGCTTTTTGACCCACTCTTGGAAGCCAGGGTTTTGCACTCGCTCAGGCGAAAGATAGAGAACAAAGGGCCCACCCTTTTTCATCTCGTCGAAAATGAGACGTTTTTCATCCAGCGTTTGGCCAGAGTAAAAGGCCCCAGCGCGCATCTTCAAATTCTGTAGGCCGCGCACCTGATCTTTCATCAGGGCAATCAGGGGAGAAACCACGACCACTAGGCCCTCTAAAAAAAGCGATGGCAGTTGATAGCACAACGACTTCCCGCCGCCCGTAGGCATAACTGCCAAAGCATCGCGCCGGTGTAAAATAGATTCTAAAATCGCCAACTGGCCCTTGCGAAATTGTTTTAGTCCAAAATTTTTCTGCAAAAAATTGGTCAGCCTAAATTCCAAGGCCTGGTCGAGGGATGTGCGAGCATTTTGAAGCATGGTTGATGCTACTTCACCCCCGATTACAAAGAAACAATTGAGATGATCGGGTACTGTCTTTTTCACTTTGCTTGACATTCCGTGGCAAAAAGTCGAGTGTGCGATAAGTACAGGGAGTCAATGTGTTAAATTTCGACAATTTAGGTTTATCAGAAGGCATTCTTTTAGCGATTAAGACAAAAGGGTATAGCACCCCAACTCCTATTCAGGTCCAGGCCATCCCCCATCTCATCCAAGGACGAGACTTGCTGGGGATCGCTCAAACAGGGACGGGAAAAACCGCTGCCTTTGCGCTGCCGCTGATTGACCGTTTGACCAAAAACCGAGTGAAGGCCCGACCGGCCCGTGTGCGCGCTTTGATTCTGACGCCGACCCGCGAGTTAGCGGCCCAGATCTTGGCCAGCATCAATATCTATGCAAAAAATGCAAAGCTGAGTAACGCTGTTGTGTTCGGTGGTGTGAGTGAGCGCCCCCAAATTATGGCCATGTCCCGGGGAGTTGATATTTTGGTCGCCACTCCCGGACGCCTGCTCGACTTAATGGAGCAAGGACACGTCCGCTTTGAACAGCTGGAAGTTTTCATTCTGGACGAAGCCGACCGCATGCTGGATATGGGCTTCATTACCGACGTCAAAAGAGTTATTCGTCAATTGCCGGCAAAAAGACAAACTCTGCTCTTCTCAGCCACTATGCCTCAAGATATTGCGTCTCTCGCCAGCACCATGCTCTACCAACCTGTGCGGGTTGAGGTGACACCTCAGTCAACCACGGTAGAAAAAGTCGAACAGAAAGTCGCCATGGTGGAAAAGGGAAATCGCCTGATGCTTCTGCGAAATATTGTGCGCCAGAATTCAAAGGGAAGTGTGTTGGTTTTTACTCGCACTAAGCATGGCGCCGATCGGGTAGTTCGACACCTGGAGCGGGAAAAAGTGGTGGCCATGGCCATTCACGGAAATAAATCCCAAAACGCCCGCGAGCGCGCTCTGCAAAGTTTTCGCTCTGGAAAAATTCAAGTGCTGGTTGCCACTGATATCGCCGCACGCGGTATTGATGTGCCAGGAGTTGGCCACGTCATCAATTATGACCTGCCCGAAGATCCTGAAAGTTATGTCCATCGTATAGGGCGAACGGCCCGGGCCGGACTCGGAGGTGTAGCCATTTCCTTCTGTGACAATAGCGAATTACATCTTCTGCGCGCGGTAGAACGTTTAATCAAACGCAAGGTTCCTGTGGATACTAGTCTTCAGCACCGTTAAAAGTCATTCCATCCGATTTCCTTTACTACTTTACAAGATAAGTCAGATAACTTAGCGTTTTAACCTGAGTTTGGAATTAGGGTCGTAGCGAGAAGTCGTCTGACAAAGGAGTTCAAGGACGCACAAGTGAAAAACCGGAGGCGTAGCAGAGCTACGTCGAGGATTTTGAACGCGGAGGACGCTGAAATCCTTTGTCAGGCGGCTTCGCAGTAGACCCTAATTTCAAACTCAGGTTTTCAGGGCGCTACACATCTCAATGGAGGTTCTTGTGTCAAAATCTGTCTTAGGAATGGGAATGGCCAGTTGGCTCCTCATGCTACTCATGTCGGTGATCATTTTTTCGGCATGCGCTCAAACAGATACGACAGACAGGACAAATGCGAATGATAGCAATTTGATTGCTGAAGAGGATATGCGAAAGATACCAGACCTCTTACCCACCACCTATTATTTGGCCTATGAAACTCGCACCTCCTGCAAAGGGATGTACCGAGGCGTGGATTATAAGGGTGATGAGTTGAGTGAGGTGCTGACTCCTGCCAACGAGGTTTTGGCCCAAGTGTGCACTCGTTTTTTACAGGTTCTCAAGATGGAAGGTAGTGGTGTTCTGAAAGATCGAGGCCAGGGGCCCGTCACCATCAATTGGGCGGGGAATGGTCGTTTTCGCGTGCTTGACCGCTGTACATATGGCGAAGGCACCAAAGATTATTGCCTCCTTCCCTTCTATACCATCGCCGCAGATTTGAAGGTGCATAAACCAGGTGAAATACTTTACGTTCCTACCGCAAAAGGCCTCAAACTACCCGATGGAACCACTCACCTAGGTTTTTTTGAAGTGCGTGATACGGGCAGTGCCTTCGTGGGTATCGGTGCCCAACGAGTAGATTTATTTGTGGCCGAACAAGATGATAGCGATAACGTCTTTCGTGAGGCCGGGATGAACCACAAAACACCCCTGCCGGCCTTTAAAGTCACCGGGGAGTCTGCGATGCGCGCTCAGGTCTTATTAAAAGAAAAATTTAAAAATTTGTACTGAATTTTCCCACTAGGCCTACAATAAGAGAATATGGGCCGAAAGAAACTTCTTACCATTGTGAATCCTGACCATTCTCCTCCGGCCTCTTCAGGAGCATGGCAAAGGGCCTACGAATTTGAATTCGAATTTTTCAGAAACTTTCCCTCGGCCCATACTCGCATTTCCTATAAAAACGATATCCGCCAATTTATTGATTGGCTCAAAGACAATATGCCCGATTTGGAGGGCCTCAATCAGGCCTCTCGCGCTCATTTAGTGGCGTATAGGAATTGGCTGCATGAGGCCGATTTCGCTCCCAAGACTATCAATCGAAAATTTTCGGCCCTCTCCAGCTTTTTTGATTTTTTGGTGGAGAAAGGTATTAAGGACTTTAACCCCATCAACAGTATTCGCAGACCGCGCCAAGAAGTAATCCATCACACCAACGATTTGAGTGACGATCAGGTCAAAGAACTCTTCCTGGCCTTGGAACAAGAGGGCCCTTCCATGCCTCTCCACAAGGCCATCGTCTACCTACTCTTCTCTACCGGCATTCGTAAGTCTGAGTTAATTTATTTAAAACGCAAGGACTATAAAATTTTTGAAGGTGTTCCTATCATCGAAGTGCGCGCCAAGGGAGGAAAATTCTTAACCAAGGCCCTCCACCCTAAATGTGCGGGCATTATGGATGAGTATCTCGAATGGATGAAAGATTCTGATCGCGCAATCCATCCCGAAGATTATTTTTTTCAACCCACCAAAAATCCACTCCAACCGGGAGAACTGTGCCGTCCACTCAACGCTAAATCGGTAGACTACATCATCAAAAAGTTCGCCAAAATTGCCGGACTCACCCATCGCATTTCGGCCCATTCAGCGCGCGCCAGTTACATTGGCTCGGCCCTGGAGGCCGGCGTCGACCTGCTCAAAGTCTCCAGCGATGTGGGCCACGCCTCGGTCAGAACCACCCAGGAATACAACAAGCGACGACTCAAGATTAAGGAAAGCCCCGCCTACGATTTGGGTTATTTTGATAAGAAGAAATCTTCGTAAATCTCTCTTAGATTATTTACGGTATTGGAATCTTGTCGCCTTTGGGTGAAACAAAAACACAGCAATGGTATGTCACATTACCAGCAGGAATTTCGGCCATGCTATATTCATTACCGGAACAACCTTGAGGCTTGGCCACTGCTTCAGTAATGTTTGCACATTGCTGCTGGGCCTTCTCTAGGTCGGTTTTTTCTAATTGTCCCCCAGATGGTGGAGCAGGCGGAGGTGGAGTTGTCGGCGTAGGCGTCGGCAACTGTATGCTATAATTATCATCTTGCTCTTGTATTTGAGTAGAGACAGGAGCAACGGGGGTGGGTATTGGAGTCGCAGCAGGAGTTTCGGCCATAGGGACAGTATCCATTTCAGGAGTGGAAATATTAGCATTGCTGGAACCATCTGCTGATTGTATTCCCGCCTCATTCAACTGATACTCACCCTCGGATGTTCGAAAGCCATTTTCCGTGCTCGCTTCCTGGGCCTTTTTCTGTTTCAAGAATGTCTTCTTGGGCCGGGTGCGCAGTTTCTGATAAAGGGATTGCAATTCTTTTAAACGCTCTTCAGTGGAATTCACCCGATTGGTATCTAACGACGCATCACTTTCGGCAAATGACCAACGTAAACGTTCGGCCCACTTATATTTATGTGGCCGTGTTATCACCTCACCTTCAACTACCGCCATCGACATGCCTGAATCGATCGTCTCACTGTCATCATGCATATAATCCATGGCCTCGACACTACCTTTGTAAACCGTTCCCCACACATCACTACTTGCTTGATCATGGAAAATATAAAACGTAGTCCCACGTACACCAAAAGCGATCCGATTGGTTGTTTCAATTTCAAGAGATGGCGGCCCGGAAAATTTTTGGACGACATCCACCATGATGCCACCGATGGTCAGGATGAGATAGGACGATCCCTTGTATGTATTCCCCCCCTTTGCTTGAATGAGGCCTTCGACCTTCAAATTTGAATCGGGATCAAGTTTGAGAGCGCTGCCGTCTGGGAGTTTAAGAATGGCAAAAGACTGAGGGCCGGTCGAAAGCTCACTTCCATCATAGAATTTCTCCATTCGCTGGACTTGTTTTCGCGCCTTTTCCCCTTTGGCGAGCATAAATAGTTCACCCTTCACATAACGAACAATTCCGTAATTGACCTCATCTGTGGCAAAAGACTCAGAATGGAACAAAAAATGGGCAAAAACAATTAGGCTTAAGGACACTGTCAGTATTCGAAACATGGCCACCATCTTTGAAATTTTGAATTGTTACGAACCCAATTATAACAAAAAAAATTCTGCCATACCGATAAATTTTTGATTGTGTAATAATGGAAGGATGTGAGGATAATTATGATGATACTGAAGTATTTTACCCTTGTATTTTTTTGCCTTGGTAGCTACGCCGTTTACCCAAGAACCAAGAGAAACGAAGTTAAAGATGTAAAGGCCGGTGATGAGAAGACTCCTGCCCAGCTTAAAAAGACTTGCTCCCATGGAAATCCAACTCTAAAGCGACAAGATTTCTCATCAAGGAAATCATACCGAGATTACGTAGATCTTTGTACTCAAGACAAACCATCTCCAGCGCAATCACAGCACCCACAAATAAAGAAAACGCAGCAAAGTACGATGGTTCTCTCTCCTCAACAAGCCCCTGCAAATGCTTCATCAGGGAGGCCCACAACGATCTCGACACAGCTACCATCTCGACCGACTTCGTTTACAACTTCTCCAGCAACCCAAAGGTCAACGACAACAATCCCGGCCAACACCAACCCCGCACTTGCGATTCGTTCAACCCGAGTCAGTATTTCAAATGGGAATGAGAAAGAAAAACCCAAGCTGAACATGCACGTCTTGAACAATAATAATCTTATCAGACAAGGTCAGCCTGCCAATAGCATACCGGATGATATGGCAAGAGCAGGGACCCGAAGCGAAATCGTGAGCGCATGTCCTGAACAATTTGC
>CAYHRT010000002.1:0-5741 GCA_964359085.1 uncultured Bdellovibrio sp.
ATACTCTCATTCTTACGTGGCCAATGGTCTCAGTCTTAGATGGCCAAACACACTTCGCCACATACTCAACAGTTGCCATTGAGAACAGTGTTATTTATTTCTTTGATAGGGCCTTCATTCAAAATCAGCTCCACAAATTCCCTCAATTTGCTATGCATATTATTAGTAAATTAGAAAATTATACGGAGAGAGATGAATTAAGGATTCTTAGTCTCTCAAGAAAATCTGTGAGGGAGCGTGTGGCCGAAACGCTTGTCAATCTTGCTAATAGCTACGGACAGGCCACTGGCAAAAATATCACAAGCATACCTCATAAATTTTCAAGAATCGAGCTGTCCTCTCTGGCGGGAACTGCGAATGAGACTTTCATTAGAACATTATCGGAGTTTCAAAAAGAAGGGATTATAAAACTAAAGAATGGATGCATTGATGTCACAAACTATAATGAACTTATTACTTGCATGGGGGCAGTGGTTTAGTAACTTTCTATTTTGCTATCTTGCTATCGCGGCAGTGATGACAGTCAAAGAAACGGTTGAGATCGTTCATCTTGATTATTTAATTCACGAGAGTAAAGTTATACTTGTTTGAAGGTAGCGAAGCTAGCTGATCCTCGGCAGATGAAAGTTCTGTCGGAAATAAGGGTTTCACTATTTCCGCGACCTCCATCACAAGCATTAGAAGTGATTCTTTTGCTTGATGCTGGTGTTAGGGGAACATCCCCTTGAGGTCAATCAATAGGTTGTAGCGCAAGCGAACCCGCTAACCTTAAAGAGATTCCGCTTGGAGAAGTCCAAGTCGAATTTTGGAGAATTCCGAGTCCGTTTCAAACAGGATGAAGGTGTACATTACTTGCTAACTTGTGAAACATTCACAGCAAGTTAATTCTCCAAAGGGTGTTGGGATGACATGTTGAGAAGGATGGTCAGCGAAAGCTCGGAACCACTTGCATGATGAGATGATGACCAATAATCGTCTCATGAGCATGGGTATAAGATTTTGTCATCGGTAGATGAGAAAGTTGAACAATCTGTTGCGTACATCTAAGTGGGGCAGTGGAGATCAAGAAGCAATGACGTCAATTGCAGTAAAACGATTGGCAGAGCGAGGATCTCTAGAGTTAGGCCATGCGAAATCTGTCGAAGGCCTTTATGGTGTTCTCAGCTGAGAAGTTGAGATGAAAGGTACATGCCAAGTTGACACCTCTAATGTATGCCATGGTCGGCTTAAATTAAAGGTCAAAATGAAAACAGTACTAAAATACCATCTCTGTAGCCGTATTGGGGAAAACCTAATATGCGGTAAAAAGAAAAGGTGGTGGACGTTTATTATTTAGTTTTAATGAGCGTTCCACCATCTCATCGTCCTAATCATATTCGGGAAGTATTGAGATAATATTGATAAAAAAGGATTTTTATGAGTATTGAGAAGTTTATGAGAAAGGATTTCGTAACGGTTCCTATGACTACAACCATTCTTGAAGCAGCACGCTTGATGCTTGAGCGCCATGTGGGTGATGTGATTATCCTGGACGAAGATATGGATTATAACAACGTTCCAGGCAGTCCGATGGGAATTCTCACCGACAGAGACATCGTCTTGGCCTTTGCCAAGGCCGGTCGATTATATCCAGATGGCAAGGTTAGCATCTTTGCTAATGGAGGTGTGATGACAGCTTCCATCAATGACGGGCTGGCAGATATCATAAAAAAAATGGGCCGAAGTGGCGTTCGAAGAATTCCAATATTGAATGCTAATAAAAAGGTTGTAGGAGTGCTCTACACCGATGATTGCCTGGAGTTGTTGGGGGAAGAATTAAGTTCTTTGGCGTCAATTGTAAAAAATGCTATGAAACGCGAGAGGTTACAACAACGTCTTGATGACACAGAGGCGCCATATTCATATCTCTAGATGTTTAACAGTTGGCCATAGATTGGAAAGAATAGTTCTTTCCGGGAGTTTTTATGTTTTGTAGTCTCAATAAAATAAAATCTTATAATGTTCAGGCCTATGATGGGCCAATTGGAAAAATCAAAGATTTCTATTTTGATGAAAAAAATTGGATTATACGCTATCTCCTTATCGATTCTGATGGATATTTAAATCGTTCCAATGGTTTCATTTCGACGTCCTCTATTAGCAACATTGATCCTATCGCTAATATCATACGTGTTAATTTCTCCAGCAACCATATTGGAAGAAACACTGAAGCTCATATAGAAATTAAGCAAAAAGAAAATAATCATAGAGAAAGGCAAATGGAGATTCAGTTTTCAGATTTTTTCAAGCGGCCCAATAGTTGGGGGCATCTGGACGGCCCTTGGGTAGTGGGTCCACAAGGAGTCATCTATGAAAACATGGTAGGGAAAAATGAGATTCGTTTGCAGTCTTGTCAGCCAAACTTACCATCCTATAACCAACTGGCAAAATATCAAGTCCATGCTATCAATGCCTATCTTGCACCGATTAAAGATATTTTAATTAATGAAGATACCTGGCAATTTAATTTTTTAGAACTTGAAAAGGGAGCATGGCAGCCCTCTCAATCAACACTTGTTCCCTACGATCTGATTGAACGACTTAATATGGAAGAAAGGAATATTGAAGTGTTAACAGATCATTTTCTTTTATCAAGTGCGCCTGATTACGATGCGGAAAATCTTTCCGGTAATTATTTTGAAAAAATTCTTTTGCATTACAAGGCCTATACCCAAATTAGGCCTGAGCATGTCAAAAGACTTGAATTGAGCAATTAGAACTTAATTTTCAGCGGCCTGCTAGATTTCTTTAAGGAAATCATCGAACTTTTGAAGAGAGCCAATAAATTTAAATTGCCTATGCTTATAAAAGTCTTCACTCACAAATTGGTCATCACCAAATAAGATAAACTTTTGGTTTTGTTTTAATTGATATAAGAGCTTTGTCAAATAGTTCTCCAAGTTGGTCAAAGATTGATGAGTGGTATCTAGAACAACGTAATCAGCATTCACGGCTTCCACTGTCTGGCCCAAGGCATCGGACGATAAGTGATGATCAAAATAGAAAATTTTATGACGATAATGAGTACATAATAAAGCACAGGATAAGATTCCTAAATCGCGGCCAAGCATCTGGGGGGAGGAAAAAATAAATACTTTGCCACTGCGGGCGGCTTGCCTATGGGAGAGATAAAGAATATCGCCAGCATGAAATCTTATCATGGATGAAATAGCGCTCACTTGATCCGATGAGAGTGCCCCTCGTGTGACACGAGTATTAATTTCCTGGAGTAATGGCATAAGAATATTGTGCACAAGATCCTTCGGATTAAGGGTGCGTACAAGCTTATTAAGCTCGTGGGATATCACATCTAATTTATAGGTATCGAGTGCCAATACAAGATGAGACAAGGCGTTCGGTGAATTCGCTTCATTTTTTTCATAGTCGTCAGATAGATGTTCAAGCAATCGCTCCTTCTTTGTGAATTTTGCTAAAAGCTGACTTAGCTCTACGTTTGAGCAATTGGCAATTGCACTGATCGAATTTCCATGATGACATAGTTCATTGAGCATCTGAAGTTTGCAAATATCTTCTTCACTATAGAGTCTGCGACCATTCTCTGCGCGTTGGGGGGTAACGGCAGCATATCTTTTCTCCCACGCACGTAAGGTATGAACACCTACCCCACATAATCGACTGGCCACTTGGATACTACTTTCTAACATCTAACTTCTCTCCATTTTACTCAGTAATGACTTGCATGAATTGCCCTTCTACACGACGATTGGCACTTCTGCCGGCAGGATCTTTATTCGATGCCTCAGGCAAGGAAGTACCATAAGATTTAATCACGACATCATCGGGATTTACGGCGAGTTTATTGACCAAATATGCTTTAACCGTTTCGACACGGGCCTTCGCCAATGCTTGATTTATTTTACTTGCGCCGCTTTTATCGGCATGACCAGTGAGAACAAGCTTTAAATTCTTATCTTTCTTTATGAGATTGGCGGTTTTTTTTAATTGATCATGGTAGTAATGGGTAAAGGTAGTTTTTCCAGCAAAAAACTTCACATTGATCTTAGGCAGGTTTTTTTTCTCTTTACCACAACCAGTATTATAAACCAGCGAGTCAGCTTTAGTTTTGGGACAAAGATCACGTGCATCCTCAATCCCATCATTATCGCTGTCTAAAACATTATCTACTCTTAGAACTGATGACGTCATTATTTGAATGGGGGGTTCTGTTACGCAAGGAACAGCGGCGACGTGAGTTTTATCCCAAAAATAGGTGATACCAATTAAGGGTGCCAAGGCATAGAGTTGGCTGCCATTCTGTCCTGTTGGAAGAAATGCATGAAAATCTGCCTGAAGCGTCGCTAGCAATTTTTTGGAAAGCTGATACTCAACTCCTGCCCCAATCAGTGACATGAGTTCGACTTGTCCATTGGAATCTCGATTATTATGAGGGATAGTCCCGCCACCGATACCAAAATGCACATACGGATTAAATTGTTCATTCATCGTGAGCAAATATGAACCGCCAATGCTCATACTATTGGAATATGTGGTAATATCCGAGAAATCTAAACGATGATAACTTAGATCTAAATTTAATCTTTCCGAGAGCGTATACTTCACCCAAATTCCACCGGCAACACCAGCACCAGCGGGGTCTTCCAAACTCGATGGATTGGTGAGGAACGACGGCCCAACACCAAGACCCAGACCCATTTGCCCTTTTTCACGCGCCATAACGGATAGACTTATCAAAAAAAATAATAGAGCTAATTTCATAGTATTCCCTTTTTATATAAAGCTAGTATTAAATAGTTCATCATCCTTAACTTGTTAGGCTCTCCCTTTGTGGTGTGCTAGACCAAAAGGCCGCTACGGCCTGGCCCAAATTTAATGTTATTTCGAGAACTTCATCCATTGATTCAACCGGAATAAATTCCATTTCCTTCCTAATTTCTTCAGGAACTTCATACAGATCTTTTTCATTGCCTTTAGGAATGATCACTCTTTTGAGTTTATATCGATGGGCAGCTAAAACTTTTTCCTTGATCCCTCCCACTGGAAGAACACTGCCTGATAATGTTAACTCCCCCGTCATGGCAAGTTCCTCATCAATAGCTTTATTTAAAACTAAGGATGCCAGACAAGTGGCGATAGTAATGCCCGCAG
Source organism: uncultured Bdellovibrio sp. (assembly GCA_964359085.1). GTDB lineage: Bacteria > Bdellovibrionota > Bacteriovoracia > Bacteriovoracales > Bacteriovoracaceae > GWA2-49-15. Next base: position 5,167 of record CAYHRT010000002.1, read on the forward strand.
AAGGGCCGTCCTTGGGAATGGCCCCGGCCGGGATGTGTAAATGAATATCGAATTTTTGACAATTAAAATCTGGATTAAAATGATTTAATCGCGAGCAAACATAACTAAGCCCAATTTTGGCCGATTCTTTCATGACATCACCCAATTGCCCGGTCAATTTAAGTTCGCCTTTGCCGGCAACTTTGAGGCCCTCCAAGAAAAGAACTTCACCTCCAACCGGAGTCCATGCCAACCCGGTGGCCAGGCCAGGGACCCAATTGCGTAAGCGTTGCGGTCGCAAAAATTTAGGAGGGCCGAGAAAGTCCTCAATCATTTTGTTGTCAATGGTTGTTGCTCTGACACCGGTTGTCTTATCAGGATCACTTAATTTCCGGTAGGCCCAAGCGCGACAAATTGAGGAAAGAACTCTTTTAAGCTCACGAACTCCCGCTTCACGCGTGTAACCCTCAACCACGAAACCAAAGAGTTCCGTTGGGAAAGTAACGTCAGTGACACTTAATCCGGCATCTTTCAAAACAATCGGCAAAATGAATTTTTCTGCGATGTGAATTTTTTCCGAAATGGTATAAGAGGAT
>CAYHRT010000002.1:5751-43420 GCA_964359085.1 uncultured Bdellovibrio sp.
TAACTCAATGATCTCCATACGATCACGTAATGGCTCCGGAATTGTATCAAGTCTATTGGCGGTCGTTATGAAAAAAATTTGCGAGAGATCGAAAGGGACATCCAGAAAATGATCGACAAAAGTATTGTTCTGCTCAGGGTCCAAGACTTCGAGCATGGCACTGCTCGGATCACCCATAAAACTACTACCGAGTTTGTCTATTTCATCAAACAACATAACCGGATTATTCACCCCAACTCTTTTTAAGTTTTGAATAATCCGTCCCGGCATTGATCCAATATATGTTCGTCTATGCCCCCTGATATCTGAAGTATCTCGCACTCCGCCTAAGCTCACTATGACAAACTTCTTTCCCATTGCTTCGGCGATACTTCTTCCTAGACTTGTCTTACCAACTCCGGGAGGGCCAACCAGACAAAGGATTGGCCCCTTTTGATTTTGTGTCAAATTTGTTACGGCCAGATGCTCTAGAATTCTCTTTTTAATTTTGGATAAACCATAATGTTGCTTATCCAAGATTATTTCACTTTTTTTAAGATCCAAAGTGTCTTTTGTTGCTTTATTCCATGGTAATGTACAAAGCCAATCTAAATAGTTTTCAATCACCTGGAATTCTGGCGATGAATAGTGAATTGAGCTTAGACGTTCAAATTCCTGCATCGCCACTTTTTCAACTTCTTTAGGCATCTGGGCCTTTTTTATTTTTTCGCCTATATCTGCTTGTTTATTACTCTTACTCTCGCCAAGTTCTTCCTTGATGGCCTGAAGTTGTTCACGCAGAAGCCCCTCTCTTTGAGCAGCATTCAAACGCTTTCCGACTTTTTCGCGAATATCTTTTTCCAATAAAAAGACTTCGCGCTCACGGCCAATCCATTCGAGAAGTTTTTTCATTTTTTGCTTGATACTATCCTCAGATAGTAATTCATACATCCGAACAACATCTAAATTGAGATAAGAAGCACAATGGTACACTATCTCATCACATTTATTCGAGTCAGCAATTTGCGCTGAGATGCTCTGATCCGAACCTGGTCTCAATTCTAAAAGATGTTTTGAAAATGTTTTTATATTATTGGTAAGAGCAACGCTTTCAGCATCCACCACACATTCGTCAGGAGATTCTTGCCCGATGGCCACGAGATAATTATCTTTTTCCAAGATGCGATTAATTTTAAAACGGACCCTACCAGAGACGAGAACTTGAAATCCAGTTTTTTCATTTCCATGGACACTCCGCAATTCACAAAGAGTGCCGAACTGGTAGATTTTAGTCGAGTCGATCTCGGCCAAATCTTTGCCTGTCGGTATTTGTGCCGCCACGACTACATGGCCACTATTATTTTTGGCGGCATCAAGCGCTTCCACACTCATTTTTCGTCCAATAACCAAAAATAAGGATGTCAACGGAAACACCATTGTATTTTGAACAGCAATCAAGGGGAAACTTTTTTCAATCACACTTTCCATAAAAAAATATCTCCTCAACTGCCATTAATTATTGAAATAGAAGTTGGGCCCCCTTCATCAAAAGAGGCCCGCAAAATCTTACAAAATCTTAATGATGAATTTCGATCTTCTTTCTTTTTTCCGGACTAGACTCCTTCTTTTGAACTTCTACACGCAGAACACCATTCTTAAAAACGGCATCAACTTTATCCATATTAACTTCTTCATCGAAGGGAATCTCTCTGGCAAATGCACCATAGCAACGTTCATTATGAATGTATCCATTGCCTTTTTTAACTTCAGTAGTTTTCTCGCCCTTGATTGAAAGAATATTATTGCGTAATTCAAGTTTAATATCCTTCTCGGTCATGCCGGGAAGTTCAGCTTCTACAGCGTAACTCTCGGCCGTCTCTTTAACATCAATCGCAGGATAGGCCCTTAGATCTGTCGTAAGTGGAAGCCCAAAGTCACGATCGGCCGCAAAGCTGCGCATGAGATCAAGCATTTTACTTTCTAGGCCAAATGCATCGCGACCAAGGCCACTCGAAAAAGGCCAAGTTGTAGTTGGCAGCAGAGAAGAACGCCATGGTTTTGATTCTGATAATTTCATAAAAATCTCCTTTAGTGTACTAACCGTTGTGTAATTTATAAACGCTTGCTCAAAGTTCAGATAGGTAAATGCTCAACGACTTCCATGTTTAATTTCACCCGGGAGAAAGGATTTTATCAATCTTAGAGTGATCCTTTAGAGTTAGATTTATAGAGGGAGTATAAAATGATCGATCCTTATGCGGTCCTGGGAGTCTCAAAAGATACAAGCATTGATGAAATCAAGCGGGCCTATCGAAAGCTTGCAAAGAAGCTTCACCCTGATATAAATCCTGGGAAAGATGCTGAGCGGAGATTTAAAGAAGTATCACATGCCTATGAACTCATTGGTACGGCTGAAGCCAAGACGATGTTTGATCGCGGCGAGACGGAGGAACAGCGTCAGCAACAATATGAGGAATCTGTGCGCAGCCAACAAAGAAAGCGCAAAAAACCTTCTTATTATGATCCTCAGCACACCTCTGACAGTTATTCCTCAACCTTTGCAAATCATTTCAACACAGAAGGTATTTTCGAACAGTTATTTGGCGGAGTCAGTGGAAGAGAAAGCGGCAGAAGAAATCCCATCACAAATGTTGCTGGGGATGATGAGTTATATCACCTAGACATTGAATTCAAGGAAGCAGTTTTAGGCAGTGAAAAAATGATTAGTCTTCCCAACGGAAAAAAGCTTCAAGTAAAAATCCCGGCCGGAATAGAAGAGGGGCAAAAACTGAAGTTTAAAGGTTTTGGTGGATTAGGAATTGGAAAAGGTCCCCCCGGGGACGCGTATGTTCAAATCTCTATCAAGAAACTCCCTGGTTTTCAACGTTCTGGACAGGACATCTTAACCGATCTTCCTATTAGCATGTTTGAAGCAGTATCAGGGGCTGAAATTGAAGTTCCAACCATTGATGGCAGTGTCATGCTGAAAATTCCTCCAGGTGTCAGTACAGGTTTCAAACTACGTATAAGAGAAAAAGGTGTTGGAAGTAAAAACATGCGAGGCAGTCAAATCGTTACACTCAACGTTGTCATGCCGAAAGAAATCAATCCTGCTTTTCGAGACGCCATCAACAATCTTTCAAAAGAATTCTCCTATAGTCCGAGGACTATGAGGTAGATCACTTCAAAGGTCATGGCCATATCATTACTGTGTTCATGATTTGGCCATAACATTTATTTGTGTTGTTTAATAAAGAGGATGCATGGCCCAGGTTGATTCGCTGTCATTTTTTACACCAAGGCCATGTTTTGCCAAAACTTCAGAAGATTTATTTGATGATGATAAGGGCATAAGTGAGATTTTCAGTATCGAACGGTTTGTTGAGTTGGCCGGTCAAATGTCGGTCGAATCTAATACAGTCACGACTGAAGAAACTGAAACGAATTTACTTACTGAAGTCAAAGGCGCATGTGACGATATTCTCAAATCCTATCTTTATCTAACTAATCTCACCAAATTAATGGAACATCATGCCCTAACTCCCGCCTCTGAGTGGTTCCTTGATAATTTTTTCATCATTGAAGATCAATTTAGAAGTATTAAACGAGATTTACCCAATGATTTTTATGCTGAATTGCCAAAAAACATTCTCGGTAAATATGCTGGCTACCCTCGGGTCTATGCCATAGCTCACTGTATTGTTGCCCATAGCGACTCGCAACTTTCCCTTGAAACGATCAAAAGATTTATCGTCACTTTCCAAACTGAAACGCCACTAAATATTGGAGAACTATGGGCACTTTTCATCACTTTTAAAATTGCCCTCATCAATCGCCTTAGGCCTTTAGTGAACAGAATCATTCATTCCTTTGAAAGACGGGAAGAGGCCGATCTTTTTGCCGACAAGCTTTTAGAAGCAGCAATTGACCCTGAAACTCTTCCGCAAGATTTAGTGGGAATGTTATCCAATTATTTGAAGTCCTCAGGAAAATTAAGTTGCGCCTTTGTCGTTCAACTCATTCAGCGTCTCCGTGACCAGGATCATAGTATTTACGCAGTTCTCGATTGGTTAGAAAAGGCCTTGAATGCTTGCGACTCTTGCACTACTGATCTTATCAAACTTGAACATTTCCGACAGGCCGCCGATCAGGTAACTATCGGCAATATTATCACCAGCATGCGCTTTCTCTCCTCGATTGATTGGCACACTCTTTTAGAGGAGGTGAATCTAGTCGACCCAATCTTGAAAAATGATCCTATGGGTGCTTATGCGAAAATGGATCTACACACTCGTGATTCCTACCGCGGTGTTATTGAACGCATCGCCAAAAGAAGCAAGGGAAGCGAAATTGAAATTACCAAAATGGCACTTGAATTTGCCAAGAGAGAGGCAAGCAAAGGGTTAAGTGAAATCAGAAAAACCCATGTAGGATACTTTCTCATCGATGATGGAGTAAAAGAATTAGAAGCATATTTCCACTACCGTCCCAGAATCATCGCAAGAATTAATCGTCTCATTGAGGAGCATCCCGTCTTGGTCTACCTTGGCCTTCTTTTACTTCTCATGATAGTTTTTGTGGGAAGCTTGCTGAACTATTTCTTAGGCCATAACCAAAGTTGGCTTCTGGCCTTGGCCTTTCTCGTTATATTTTTAAACCCAATCAGTGAACTATCCCTAGGTATTTTGAACTATTGCATTACGCTTTTTCGTCTTCCAAAACACCTCCCTCAGATTGAGACAAAAAATGGAATCTCTAACGATGAGAAGACAATGGTGGTTATTCCCTGTCTGCTTACTGATGAACATGTGATACGAGAACTCATTAACAATCTTGAAATTCACTATCTTGCCAACCAAGATACAAATATATACTTTTCCCTTCTCGCTGATCTTTATGATGCTGAGACAGAAACGACCTCGAAAGATGCCGTACTTTTAGAGTTCGCCAATCAGAACATTGAACGCCTGAACCTTCGCTATCCACCATCTGAGTCTGATCGCTTTTTCCTCTTCCATCGCCGGCGCCGCTTTAATTCTTCAGAAGAAAAATGGATGGGTTGGGAGAGAAAGCGAGGAAAGGTTTTTGAGTTTAACCGACTTCTCAGGGGAGGAAAGAATACCAGCTTTTCTTCACATAAAGCAGCAGAAGAATTTCTTTCAAAAATTAAAAATGTAATTACGCTGGATGCTGACACCCAACTTCCTTTAAATAGCGCTCGGCGCTTAGTTGGCACTATAACCCATCCATTGAATGCGCCGGTCTATAGTCCATCGGCAAGACGAATCATCTATGGATATGGGATCATCCAGCCTAGAATTACAGTGTCGGTTGAAGCAGCAACAAAGTCACGCTTCTCTCATATTTTTTCTGGTAATACCGGATTCGATCCCTATACAACTGCCGTATCAGATGTTTATCAAGATCTCTTTAGAGAAGGTACATATACTGGGAAAGGACTCTATGTCGTTGATGCGTTTCAAATGGCCATTGATGACAAAGTTCCGGAAAATACGGTTTTGAGTCATGACCTTTTTGAAGGATGTTTTGCCCGAGTCGGTCTTGCGACAAATATTGAACTTATCGATGATTACCCCACCGATTTTAAATGCTTTGCTAAGCGCCTACACCGATGGACAAGGGGAGATTGGCAAATTGCCCGGTGGATTTCTGGAAAAGTTCCTAATCGTTACGGTCAGATTGTTCAAAATAATTTGCCGCTCATTGCGCGCTGGAAAATCTTTGATAATTTGCGGCGGAGCCTTCTTGCACCTTCGTTTCTATGTTGTTTCCTTCTCAGTTTGACTCTCATCCCCGGTTCGGTTCTTGCTTGGACCGCTATCATCGTGCTTATTTTATTTTTTCCGGTGTATGCCTCTTTTCTAGACGATATTAGGAAGCGTCAAGAAAATCCTTTGATGGAGCATATCGGAAATTGCTTGCGCTCATCTAAAGATCGGCTTTCCCAGAACTTTCTTCTGCTCATTTTCATGCCTTCTCTCGCTTTAAGTCAGCTTGATGCTATTTTGCGCTCAATTTATCGAATGCTCATCTCCAAAAAGAAATTGTTAGAGTGGGTAACTTTTTCGCAAGAACAAGGCCAAAATAAAAAAGGTCATAAGCGAAAGGAACTTTTACTAGAAGGGCCGATCTTTTCGCTCATGACGGCCGGAGTACTCTTGTGGGTCAGACCTTCGGCCCTTCCAATCTCACTGCCATTTCTTCTTTTATGGTCTTCAGCACCCTTTATTTCGCGCTGGTCGCAACAAGGTCTTACGCGAAAAGTTAGACCATTAGAGATAAATGAAATTGATAGTTATCGTCGCTATGCTCGTTTGACTTGGCATTTCTTTGAAAAATTCCTTGATATTAAAGATCATTGGCTGGCACCGGACAATTACCAAGAAGACCCCAAACCTGTCGTGGCCCATAAAACCTCCCCCACAAACATTGGTTTACAATTGCTTGCGACTCTGTCGGCTTATGATTTTGGTTATCTCGGACTAAGCGAACTGGTTGAGCATTTGGAGAAGATCTTTGCAACATTAGGTAAACTTGAAACGATGAATGGACATTTTTATAACTGGTACGACACCCTCACTCTTCATCCCTTACATCCTCTTTATATCTCATCGGTCGATAGTGGAAACCTGGCCGGCCATTTGCTTTGTCTTAAGCAGGCATGCCTTGAATTATCACAAGGACCTTTACAAGGGACTTTACAAGGATCATTAGTTAATCGAAACGCAAAATTAGGACTTAAAGACTCTCTTCAAATTTTAATAGAAAACATTAAAGAATTGCAAAAAATTCCCAGTCTTCCTCGCAGTGGCTCACTAAAAAGACTTCTGCATACTTTGGTCGATATTATAAACAAGGCAGATAATGAAAGCTGGTCGTCAATTTTAAATGAACTCAATCAAACCAATAATCTTATCAATGATCTCATTATTGAAGGTACGGAAGAAATAGCTCCCAACATTCAACGATGGATGAGTAGCATAGTTCATCAGATCCAATCTCATCAAAATGATGAAAATGCCAATGCCCATGAAATACGAGCAAAACTTGGGAATCTCGCCCTCATGTGTGAATTTTTTTCTGCACGAATGGATTTTCGTTTTCTTTATGATGAGACAAGAAAGATTCTCTCGATAGGATTCTCTGTCAGAGAAAAAAGAATTGATGATTCCTATTATGATCTCCTCGCGTCAGAATCAAGACTTACGAGCTTTTTCTCGATTTTGAAAGGCGATCTTCCAGTAGATCACTGGTTTCGGCTTGGCCGTCAATTAACCAGAATAAGCGGCAGCAAGGCCCTGGTTTCATGGAGTGCCACCATGTTTGAGTATCTCATGCCACTTTTAGTTATGCGCACCTATAATGATACACTTCTCGATTTAACTTATAAAACAATTGTTCGCCGGCAAATTGAATATGCCGGACAACGACAAGTTCCATGGGGAATTTCAGAGGCAGGTTACAATGCCAGAGACCTTCATTACAACTACCAGTATGCTGCTTTTGGAATTCCAGGATTAGGCCTGAAACGTGGACTGCGTGATGATCTGGTCATTTCCCCCTACTCCACGATACTTGCCTCAATGATTTTGCCAATTGAGGCGCTCACAAATCTAATTAAGCTAGAAAAAATGGAAGTCCTGGGAAAGTATGGTTTCTACGAGTCAGTTGATTATACTCTTGATCGCGTGCCTAATAAACAAAAGTTTGCTGTTCTGCGATCCTACATGGCGCACCATCAAGGGATGTCACTTATCTCCATGAATAATCTCATCAATGAAGCCATAATGCAGAAAAGGTTTCATACAGATCCACGTGTGCAGGCCAATGAACTTTTACTTCAAGAAAGAATCCCTCTGGCGACTCGTATTATTATTCCACGTGCTGAGGAAACATATTTGGAGAGTCTGGCGCAACCACGTGAAAATTATCACACAAGAATTTATTCTGACATTGATCTAGCTCTCCCAAAAACTCAAATCATTTCTAATGGAACCTATTCTGTCATGACAACCGCATCGGGCTCAGGTTTTTCCAAATGCGGAGACCTCATGATTACTCGCTGGAGAGAGGATCCAACCCGGGATCATTGGGGACAATTCTTCTATATTCAGGATTGCACGACAGGCAAAGTCTGGTCGGCAGGTATTCAGCCGATTGTCGATAGACCACATAAATATCGCGCTATTTTTGCTGAGGATAAAATTGAGCTTCATCGGATAGATCAACAGATGACAACCCATACGGAAATAATCGTCTCCTCGGAAGATAATGTAGAACTTCGGCGAATCTCACTCACAAATGAATCAGATCTCACAACGGAGATCGAAGTTACAAGCTTTATGGAAATTGTTCTCGCCAGGGCCAATGATGATACGGCCCACCCAGCATTTAGCAATCTCTTTATTCAAACAGCATATAGTCCTGAAATTAATGCGCTCTTAGCACATCGCCGACGTCGATCACAAAGCGATGATGACATTTGGGGATTTCATATTTTGACTTTGGAAGGTGAGGCACTAGGCCCTCTCCAATACGAAACTGACCGCTCCCGCTTTCTTGGCCGAGGGAGAAATGCCACACGGCCCATCGTTCTAACTAATGAAATTCCGCTTTCAAACAGCATTGGCCCGGTTCTCGATCCAATTTTTTCTTTACGTCAAAGAGTCCGTATACCTCCGCATAAAATGGTAAAACTGACTTTTACTACGGGAGTCGCTCATTCCCATGATGAGGCCAGAAGACTTGCCGAGCAATATCATGACGTCAACATTTTTCAACGTGAAGCTCATCTTGGCTGGATAAAATCCCAAGTCGGCCTGCACCATTTAAATATCAGTATGAAAAGGGCCCATGTCTACCAAAATTTAGGAAGTAGAGTTCTATACCTTGCGCCCAATATGAGAGCGGCCTCACAAAATTTTGTCGTTAATAAAAAAAAACAATCGGCGCTATGGACTTATGGTATTAGCGGTGACTTCCCAATTATTCTGACTCAAATTAATGATCAAAAAGATATGGTGATGATCAGAGACCTACTGCACGCCCATGAATATTTAAGACTTAAGGGAATAAAGATTGATTTGGTGATTATCAATGAACATATCACCAGTTACTTACAGTCGCTGCAAGACGAATTGATTCGGCAGATTCTCATTAGTGGCTCTCACGCCTTGATTGATCGGCCAGGCGGAATTTTTATAAGAAGGGCCGATCTTATTCCTGTAGTAGACCAAAGTCTTCTCAAATGCGTGGCACGGATCATCATTGATCCGTCTAAAGGCACTCTTGAAACACAACTGCATCGAAGAATTCATGAACTGGAACCTCCATCTCACTTTATTTCCACAACCTATAAGCGCGATTATCCACGCATTCCCATTGCTATGCCAGATCTGGTCTTTTTTAATACTCTCGGTGGCTTCACTCCTGATGGCCATGAGTATGTTATCTCCCTTAAAGAGGACCAATGGACACCAGATCCTTGGATAAATGTTATTGCTAATAAAAATGATTTTGGATTTATTCTCACAGAAAACGGCCAAGGCCACACCTGGTCTATTAATAGTCGTGAAAATAAAATCTCACCATGGTCTAATGATGCTGTTTCAGATCCAACTTCAGAAGCCATTTATCTTCGTGATGAAGAAAGTGGCATTTTCTGGACTCCAACCCCACTCCCGATTCGAGGCCCTGAACATTATCTGATCAGGCATGGCCAAGGCTACAGTCAATTTGAACACATCTCTCAAGGCATTTCACAGCAAATGACCATTTTTGCTCCCATTGATGCTAGTGTGAAAATTACGCTTTTAAGATTGAAAAATCTAAGCAAAACTACGCGCAAACTTTCCATTACAAGTTATATTGAATGGGTGCTCGGAATCTCTCACTCTCAGTCGGCCCCTACCATAATTACCGAATGGGACAGCGAGATCGGCGGAATCTTTGCCGAAAATTCCTACAACAATGAATTTGCAAACAGAATTTCCTTTATGACCACAAGTGAGGTTGAAAAAACCTTTACTTGTGATCGAAAAGAATTCATTGGAAGAAATGGCTCTCTTTCGCATCCGGCGGCGCTCAGTCGAGTTGGACTCGGGGAAAAATGTGGAAGTCGACTTGATCCCTGCACGGCCCTTCAAAGTTATTTCGATCTCGCCTACAACCAAGAGCGTGAAATAGTCGTTCTGGTTGGCCAGACAGAAACCAAGGAAGAAGCTCGGATGCTGGCGCTAAAATATAAGAATCTCCAAAATGTTCAAGATTCTTTTTCTTTATTAAAAGGTTTTTGGGATCAGACCCTTCGAACCATTGAAATAAAAACACCAGAGGCCTCAATGGATATGTTGGTGAATCGCTGGCTCTTGTATCAAACCCTTTCCTGTCGCATTTGGGCCCGAGCGGCCTTTTATCAAGCTGGAGGTGCCTTTGGTTTCCGCGATCAGTTACAAGATGTCATGGCCTTAGTTTACTCACACCCACAAATCACTCGCGCGCAGATTCTTTTAACGGCCTCTCGACAATTCATCGAAGGGGATGTCCAACACTGGTGGCATCCCCCAAGCGGCCGGGGTGTTCGCACTCGCTGTTCGGATGATTTATTATGGCTTCCTTATGTCCTTTGTTTTTATCTTCAAATAACAAGCGATGATTCCATTCTTTCTGAAGTGATCTCATACCTTGAAGCTCCTCAGCTTGAGGCAGAACAGCACGATATCTATATGGAACCTAAAATATCAAACTATAAGGGCAGCCTGTTTGAGCATTGTATCCGGGCACTCGATCGCAGTCTCAAGATTGGTGAACATGGTCTACCACTTATGGAATCAGGAGACTGGAACGACGCCATGAACCTGGTTGGTAACAAAGGCAAAGGTGAGAGTGTATGGTTGGCATGGTTTCTCTCAGCGACTCTCAAGGCGTTTATTCCAGTCTGTGAGAAGATCAATGAGGTATCCCATGCAAAAAAATATCAAGAACATTTAGATAAACTTAAACAGTCAATTGAAACAAACGCCTGGGATGGTGAGTGGTACCTGCGTGCTTTTTTTGACAGTGGTGAAAAGCTAGGATCACACACCAATAAAGAATGCCAAATTGATTCAATCTCCCAGTCTTGGGCGATCTTATCTGGCATGGGGCACAAAGCGCGAGTACAAACGGCCATCAACTCAGCTCACAAATATCTCATTGACCAGCAAGATCAGATAATCAAGCTTATTACACCTCCGTTTGATCAAGGCACTACTGATCCAGGCTATATAAAGGGATACTTGCCAGGGATTCGTGAAAATGGCGGACAATATAGTCATGCCGCTATCTGGCTCATCATGGCGTATGCCGCATTAAAAAATGGAGACGCAGCGACAAAACTCTTTTCACTTATTAATCCAATCAATCATACGTCAACCTATACCGATCAACAGAAGTATAAAATAGAGCCGTATGTTATTGCTGCCGATATCTATAGCGTGACTCCGCATATTGGGCGAGGCGGATGGAGTTGGTACACTGGTTCGGCCAGCTGGATGTATCGAGCAGCGATCGAATCAATTCTAGGTTTCGATCTCAAGCACGATAAACTCAAAATTAATCCATGCATCCCAAAAACGTGGCCAGAATTTGAAATTATTTATCGCAAAGGAAAAACACAATTCAATATTTTGGTCTTAAATAATCAGGAAAAATATACGATTAAGTTTGATGGTATGATGCTTGATACCCCAGAAATAACCACGATCGAAGATGGGAAAATACATGAGATCATTATTACAATTTGTGCGACATCATCAACGATGGGTTGAAGATGGATTGAACTACTTTCGGGTAAGATAATCTTTAAGAATGTTGCCGATAAGCAAGGCGGCAGCCGTGTATACAGTGACTTCGGCCGCCGGAGATGAGATGCGAATACCGCCAGGTTCTGTAGCGGCACGCATGGTTGAAATCATTTCAGGATTTTGCGAACTCGAAGTCGTTTTCTTGTTAAGCCCCAAGGTATCTAGCGTCAGCGGAGAAATCGTCGCAGGCACAAAATAAACCATGTTCATTTGTGCTCCATCATTAATAATCTCGGTTGCATGAACGCTGCCCGAAACTTTGGCCAGTTTACCTTGTAATTGATTAATCATTTTTTCTTGTTGCTTATTTTTTACAGCAATGGGATAGGCATATCGCTGGTCTGCCTTAACATAATAGATAAAATAGCGATATCCATGAAAACTTTGATCGGCCCTAACTTTAATCGCACGCCCCCACACCTCAGACACTTTAGAAATTTCATGGTCAGCATACGCCGTCACACTCATTCCCATGAACATAATCATCATAAATATAATGGTAAATATATTGGCAATGGGCCTGGCCACTATTTTAATACCAAAACATTGCAAGGAGCATGACGAATCATGTACTCAGCAAAACTGAAAGAAAAAATCCCCTTCAATCCACTTAATGATCGAGTTGCCACGACAATAAGATCGGCCTTTAGCGTTTCGGCAAACGATGCTACAACTTCTTTGCGGTTCGGAGAAAAAAGACAGTGATAGTGTAAAACATCCTTATACTTTTCCGAAAATGGTTTTTCCAAGGCATTTTTCATTAACTCAATGGCAGATTTTTCAATTTCTGGAAATTGCTTCTCCGACGGATAATATTGGGCATAAAATTCTCCGGCATAAACTTTTGTTTCAAAACCATGTATCACATGGATCTCGGTCGCCTTCTCAAAATATGGCGTATTTGCAAAATCGGCCAGTCCTTGAAGAGACTGTTCAGTTAAATCAGCGCATAAAAGGACTTTCATACACCCTCCCAGGTTAATGTTGATTAATTTCGCGTTTTAAAAAGCTTGGGATAATTTCTTATGTAGGCATTTGAAATAGTTGTCCACAGACTATCCTTATCACCTTTTTGCATTTTGGTGGGATCAATATGTAACAAGATTTTCTCTTCCTCTTGCAACGATAGTCCTGTGTAGGATTTTGCCTGACTCTCACTCTTTATTTGAGAGATGGCACGTCCTGCTTTTCCCAGGTCACCTACCCCATTTGTGACGGGAACATTCACAAATGTCATCCCAGGTGCTCCAGGAGAATTGACTCCTTTAGATTCTTCAGAAAAGACACTCGAAACACCACAGGCCAAAAATATGATTATAATTTTAAACATAACACCCCCCCTATTGCCATTTTATCCCTGTTTTCAAAATAGTTAATGATCTCGCTTATCCGTGGAGTAGTTTAGAATCATTGGCGATGTAGGAATGTCATCTTATGAACCACATATTATGATCATTACTCAGGAAGAAAAGCCAACTGGAGTATGCTAATGTCGAATACAGCGAAGCGAATGATTTCTGCAGCAGTTTTAATTCTCTTGATTATTCTTGCTATCAAGATTGGACAATGGGGGGCATTGGGTGTCATCTTAGCTTTTGGAATTTTAATAATTGATGAGATTGAAATTAATTTCTTCAAACATATTAGAGATGTGAATTACTGGACCTCACAAATAGTTTTCTCAAGTGCTTTCCTTTTAGTTTTTTGGAATTTTAGCAACATTATTTATTATGTATTTTGGACAATGTCACTCATGTTAAATTGCGCCCTTTTGTATTACCTATTTTTCACAAAAATGGAAACCAAGGCCTTTGCAAGAATGGCGAAGACCCCATTCTTAGGTGCTGCGTATGCATTAATCAACTTCATATGTCTCGGACTTTTGGTTAAAGAGCAACCCTGGGTTGATCTAATAATCTTGGCCATCTTACTGGCCTCATGCACAGACACGGCCGCTTGGTTTGTGGGGCGAAATATTGGAAAAACTGCTTTGTGGCCAACTGTCAGTCCCAACAAAACGCGCGAAGGACTCTATGGTGGCATTTTAATCACAGCAATTGTCGGTACAATTTATTATAATCTCAAATTTAATTTTTTCTCACTTTCCTTACTTCTAATTTTTGCTTTTTTAAGTCTACTCTCGCAGTTAGGTGATCTGGTTAAATCAAAATTCAAACGTCAGGCCGGCATTAAGGATAGCTCTGCTTTGATCCCTGGTCATGGAGGTGTGCTTGATCGACTTGATTCTTTGATTTTTCTTACTCCCTTTTATCTAATTTGGACTCATCTATGGGAGCGGTAACAACATAGGAATTGTTCTTAGTTCTTTTCCGATTTCCTCTCCCAATTTCAGGGCCGATTCAACGGCCGCCTGTCGATTAAAATTAGGGATCAAAGATTCCTTATTAGGACTCCATAACGAAAAGGCGTGAATCGCGACAGCGCTGGCATTAGTCCTCACAAGGAGTTCTTTCAAAATGGCCTCTGCACGCTCAGTGTAACCTGGACCACTCACAATCCCGACGGCAGGTTTTCCGCGCAAATCAATTCCAGAGAGAAATCGTTTAGTTGGCAAATCAGGACGCCAATAATAGGTGTTTGTGCCAAAAATATACATATCGTAACTATAGAAGTCCGTAAGATCTTTAGCGCCAGTGGTAATTCTATCCACCGCCCAACCGGCGACGTGCAGACCTTTGGCAAATGCAGAAGTTAGGTCTTCTTGAAAATGATACTTCCAACTTGGATGGAAAATAATCAAGGCACGACGCTGACCTTCAGAATAAAGAGTTTCTTTCTGGGGAAAAGCTTCTAGTTCAACCAAGACACTAAAGACAATCCAGATACCAATAAGGATTCCAACAATACTTGCCGCAATTATTTTTTTCTTCGATGGTTTGACCGGAGCTGATGTAATTATTTGTGGTTGATCCATTGTCTTAATTTCTCCTAGGAATTCTTAATACAATATTAAATTCATGCGCGTTTAAACATAATGACAAGCCCAATCACATGTGATGATTGAGATCATGGCATAAATCTATTCTCCAGGTAGGCTAGCTCCATGTCGCCTGATCATTATTGTGGCCAGGAAAAATACAAGGAGAAAGTCCATGAATGAAATTACCAAATATGTACCAGGAACTTTTTGCTGGGAAGATCTTTATACTACTGATGTGCCTGAAGCAAAAACATTCTATAAAAACTTGTTCGGTTGGAACGCCGAGGAGATCCATATCAAAAATGAACCAACATATTCGATATTCTCAATTAAAGGAAAAGAGGTTTGTGGAGTTTCTGAACTGAAAGAAGATCTCAAACAACAAAAAATAACTCCACACTGGAAGACTTCAATCTCAGTCGAGAATGTCGATGAAACTATAAAAATTGCTAAAGTGGCCGGAGGGACGCTTGTTGCTCCCCCCAAAGAATATATGAATGCAGGAAGAGGAGCATTGATTCAAGATCCGACCGGGGCCGTATTTTCTATCTGGGAAGCGGGAAAGAAAATTGGCGCTCTCATTAGCGATGTTCCCGGATCTGCTTGCTGGCGAGAGTTAATAACTTCCAATGTGGATGTGGCCGGAAAGTTCTATTCAACAGTCTTTAGCTGGAATCTCAAGCCTGAAAAATTCGGAGAGATGGCCTATACAACTTTCAAAGTCGGCAAGAAGAGCGTTGGAGGTATGATGGAGATGCCAAAAGAAGGTTTCCCTCCTTATTGGTTAACGTACTGGGATGTTAAAAATTGTGAAAAAAGTTTGAAAAAAGCTGATTCCTTAGGGAGTAAGATTCTTAAATCTACAACCATAATTAAAGGTGTCGGACACTTTGCAGTACTCTCTGATCCACAAGGGGCCGTTTTTGCGCTCTTGCAACCTGAAACTAAATAATTGATCTCGATGGTAATTCAGCAAATCAATAATGAGATCTATAGGCAATATGGAGATCGTTGGTATACAGCACAAGATGATCCTGTTGCCTTGCTTCGTGCAGAATCCAAGCTAAAAACCCCTTGGGTTTTAGAGCAGATTCGAGAAAATAAGGGCACGAACATTCTTGATGTGGGATGTGGTGGAGGCCTTCTAACCAATGCCTTAGGACTGGAAGGATTAAACGTTACCGGAGTGGACATCTCACCAGAATGCCTAGACGTGGCAAGGCAGCATGATCTAACTCGGAATATTACTTACCTCGTGGCAAATGCCTATCAATTGCCATTCCTGGAGGATCAGTTCGATGTCGTAACCGCGATGGATTTTCTCGAACATGTGGAAAGGCCGGATCTCATCATCGAGGAGATTGCGAGGGTATTAAAACCAAATGGTGTCCTTCTCTTTCATACCATCAATCGAAATCTCATCACCTGGTTCATCGTGCTTAAGCTTCTACCCTTCTTGGTAAAAAATACTCCTTCCAACATGCATTTATATCGTCTTTTCATTACACCAAAGGAACTAACTCATTATTGCACCTCGGCAGAAATGCAAGTTCAAAAGATGATTGGAATAAGACCTGTTTTTTCATCGACTCCGCTTCGCAGCTATTTCACAGGTATATTTTCAGATAAGATGCGCTTCAAAACCATAAAATCCCTTATCTTTTCTTATATGGGATCAGCTCGCAAAAATTCCAATGCCCTTCGTTCAGACCAGTAGATCTCGTTTTCAGCATTGATCGTCATTGCTGCTTGAGCATCGAGAGAAGGGATAAAGCCAACATGCCCGCCATTTAAGGGGGCCTCAAGATAAAAGAACGAATTACTCTGCGCAATTTCACGAGGGTAACAACCGGTAGATAAGAAAGGATCATCGAGGGAATTAACCAGCAAGCAAGGAATTTTTATCTTATTAAGATATTTATAGCAACTTGCCTTTTGGCAGTAATCTTGATGATTACTAAATCCGTGCAAAGGCGCCGTAACACTATCATCCCATGCAGTGAAGTCATAGGCATTCATCCCGCGCTGATAATCAATATCTGATTCATTGATAATACCCAATTTGATTTTTAACTTAAGTTTATTTTTCATCGTATGCAAAAAATTCATCATATAAAATACATTCTCCCCGTTGCATAATTTGTCACTGGAGGCCTTTAAGTCTACAGGGCAGGAAAATGTGATCGCCTTACTGAGCAGGGACGATTTATTATCACTTTGTTCACCAAGATATTTGAGAATTATATTGGCGCCTAAGCTATGACCAATTAATGAAAGACTTTTGTAAGAGGTATTCTTTTCGATCCAATTCACTATGGAACGCAAATCTTCAGTTTCACCCATATGGTAGAATCGTGGTAGTCGATTTATTTCCCCACTGCAACTTCTAAAATTCAGCGCGACTATATCAAAGCCTTTTTGATTCAGCAATTTCGCCATTCCTAAGATGTAGGCTTGCTTGGCCGAACCCTCAAGTCCATGCGCCAACAATACTAAATCACTCCCTTCAACTTTAGACCAGTCAAGGTCTATAAAATCTCCATCACCTAACTCCAAGCGCTGCCGAACGTACTTAACGCCTTTCACCTTTCTGAAAAGATAGGGGTAAATTGTATGAAGATGTGGATTTTTGAAGACCCAAGGTGCCACATACGTTGATTCAACCAACGGCATAATCTCCATCTCCAGTATTTTACTTTTTAAACGAATTCCCCATGGCCAAACGACGGCGTTTCTCTATCTTTTTTTCATAGCGAATATTCTTTGTGGGGTAGTTCCCCTCATTTTCAAAACTGGCAACTTGCTCACGACAAGATTTTATCTCGGTCGAACTAATTGATCTATTTTTGCGATTTCTCATGGGCGCACCTACTTTTTATAATTTCTCGCAGCTATGTTCGAAAAATCATTCTTAAATAAGAATCCCATCAAAGAATAGATGTGACAAAGACAATGGACATCACCTGAGAATGTCTACGGGCCGTAAATAAAAGAATGAATGTCATCGACGAAACGTACTTGGTAAAACAGCATAGAACCTAACAACTTGCGAGCAGAGGAATACGTTGGAGAAGTATGGTCTAAGATATGAAAGAGATAGTCTTGGCGAACGTCAAATTCCCAATGATGCCTATTATGGTATTCAGACTTATCGCGCCTTTGAAAATTTTCAAATTAGCGGCACACAAATTCACCCACAAATGAATCGCAGCTACCTTCTTTTAAAAAAAGCTGCTGCGCTTGCCAATAAAAAGTTGGCGATCCTTGCACCACAAAAGGCAGATATTATTATTTTAGCAATTGATTCTCTTCTAAAAATAGATTTTCAGAAATATTTCATTGTTGATGCCTATCAAGCTGGCGCTGGTACTTCTCAAAATATGAATATCAATGAAGTTATTGCCAATAAGGCCAATGAATTGCTTGGCGGTAGACTTGGTGAATATGATTACATAAGGCCTAACGATCATGTCAACATGTCACAAAGTACCAATGATACTTATCCAACCGTCATGCAACTTGCGACTCTCATCTTGTCACGTGATCTCGTGATTGAGCTTGGAATGCTCTCACAAGCTTTTGATCGTAAGGCACAAGAATTTGATCATGTGCTTAAAGCTGGGAGAACACATCTCCAAGATGCGGTGCCAATGCGCCTGGGCCAAGAGTTTTCCGCCTATCACACCACCATGGAACAAGTTAAGGCCCTGATCTGTCAGGCGCAAGAATATTTGCGAAATCTTGGCATTGGAGGTTCTGCCGTAGGAACCGGCATTAATATTCCCCACGGATATCGCGGCGCAATTCTTTCGTTCTTGCAAGATTTTTTTCACGATCCACAGTTGTGTCTGACAACCAATATGTTTGCCTCGATGCAATCACAACTTCCCATGATGGTATATTCAAATGCCTTGCGGGTTGGCGCTCTGGAATTGACGAGAATCTTTAACGATTTACGATTACTCAGTTCTGGCCCCAATAATGGAATGGGCGAGATTTTTCTGCCTGCATCTCAGCCTGGTTCAAGCATTATGCCTGGAAAAGTCAATCCCTCTATTCTAGAAATGGGAAATCAGGTTATGTTCAAAGTATTAGGAAATGACCATGCTATGGCATTAGCAATGCAAGCAGGGCAGCTAGAACTCAATGTGATGATGCCCCTAATGGCACAAATTACCCTTGAATCAACACAAATCATGACCAATGCGATTCATACAGTCCGTGATCGTTGCATCATTGGAATAAAGGCCAATCTTGAACAATGTGAAAAATATGCATTTCAAACCTCGCAAGTTGCTACTGTGCTCGGCCCCGTTATAGGTTATGACAAAGCATCGGAAATCACCAAAGAAGCAGTTCTTACGAAAAGAAAAATACAAGAACTCCTAAGAGAAAAAAAAATATTAACCGATGAGCAAATCAACAATCTCATGAATATTAACAATCTGACACAACCGCAGTAATCCGCATGACGCTATTTAGTGTACCACATTCTTAATCGCAGACTGCGATTGCACGCCAAGAATTTTGAGCTTTTTCGTTTCGCCAGTTGGGGAAGACCAGTCAATGACATCATTGACTTTTAGGCCTAACAGGGACATGCCCAGGGTTGAAAGGACTGAAATTTTATGCTGAAAAAAATCAGCATCACATGGATAGACAATGGTTACATTGATCTTTTCATTTTTGCCAAGAATAAGTAAGGTAATTTGATTATTCATGGTCACCACATCCTTGGAGATTTCAAACTCAGGAACAACCTTGGCATGCTCTATCTCCTCTTCAAGTTTTTTATACTCGTTATCGGAATGGAAACATTTAATCTCTTTGAGCTTTGAAAAATCCTTGTCTGTGAGAATGATCTGAGACCCTGACATGATATTGCCCTCTTCGTTTGTGGCAAACAGACCATCATTGCCAATAAAAGTAATATTACATCTTGACGTCGTTTTGTCAGTCCAACCAAATCATTGTAATGGCCCTCAAAGATCATTCACCAACATAGCTATTATCATCAGTTGTCTATATAGTTGACTTAACAAGTCATTAGAGTTATCACGCGCCATCAAACTTTTACTTGTGGGTTTCTTATGCAAAAAATATTGTTGACGTTAATATTTTCAATTTGGAGTATGGTGGGATTTGCCCAGACAAATCCTTGTACGGGGGAATTGCTTAAATTAGAAGATGCCTTGGCCTTGTTCTCCAACGATAATTTTTATACAGACAGCGATGGCTCTCTGATTCTGACAGATGTCCGCGTAAATAAAGGATTTATTCGACAAACGGCTTACAGCAGAAATTGTGTCCAGAATATTTGTACCGAGTGGAAAGGCTTTTTTCTACCAGCGCCAGGAGATGTTCTAAGACCCCAGCTTATAATTGTACACAATCAATTACTCTTGGTTTTAGATAGGGCCTGCCAAGGAAGTTATGGCCATGGAGCGAATTGCTCTTTTAATAATGGCGAGCTCATTTGTGAAATGATTCCTGGCACACCCCAATGCGGAGGCTGGGGCCATCCTACGGCCACGGCAAAATATAAAGGTTTTATCACAAACTCTTGTCTTCACTTGGAATATGAAACCCGGACATTGCGTTTGAACTTTGACGCAAGCTTTTAACCAAGATCCATCCAAGTCAAACGCTCTCATGACTACTCTCAATTTGATTTCCGATTCAAACCGAGTAACTTTGATTTTTTAAGGTCGCGAAGTTATCCGATGAAATGGGAAAATTTTTCACATGATGCTGATGTGGGGATTCGTGGGTTTGGAAAAACCATGGAAGAGGCATTTGCCATGGCCGTTCTGGCATTGACTGCCGTGGTTACGAATCCTGACATTGTTTCTCCAAAAATAAAGGTCCTCATTGAATGTGAAGAAGAGGATAGAGAACTCCTTTTCTTTGATTGGATCAATGCCGTGATTTATGAAATGGAGATGAAGAAAATGCTCTTTGCAGAGGCCAAAGTTACTATAGAAAGTTTTCAGCTCAAGGGTCAATTATGGGGAGAAATAATTTCACAAGAAAAGCACACACCTGCTACAGACATTAAAGGTGCAACAATGACAGAGCTCAAAGTCATGAAGTCAGGCAACCAATGGGTCGCTCAGTGTATTGTAGACGTTTAAACCTGAGTTTTAAGGAAGAATGCTCATGGACCTACATCTTTTTGAAAAAATAAATCCCTATGCATGGGAGATAAAACCCTTTGGAAAAATGCGTGTTAGCGCTCTTATTTATGCTACAGAGGATCTTATTCTAAAAATGGATCAGAAAGTCTATGAACAATTATGCAATGTGACCATGTTGCCCGGGATTGTCGACAAGGCCTATGCCATGCCAGATGCGCATTGGGGTTATGGCCTTCCGATTGGAGGAGTCGCTGCCTTTGATCCTGAGAAGGAAGGAGTCATCACGGCCGGCGGTGTTGGATTTGATATTTCTTGTGGCGTTCGGCTTCTGCATACCAAAATGAAAATGGCAGAATTACTTCCATACAAGGAAAACCTCGCCAATCTTCTTTATAAACGAATTCCATCAGGCACTGGCAGTCGAGGCAAGATTATGCTCAGCGATTATGAAATGGACCAGATGTTGAGCAGAGGTGCACGATGGGCCGTCGATCGAGGTTTTGGCACCCAGGCCGATCTTGCTTACATTGAAGAGCATGGAATGATGGCGGAGGCCAGGCCGGAGACCATTTCCAAAAAGGCCAAAGAGCGCCAAAGAGAGGAAATGGGGACGCTGGGTTCTGGCAATCATTACCTTGAAGTCCAGGAAGTTACAGAAATTCTGTATGAGGAGGCCGCCAAGGCCATGGGACTTGAATTAAATGATATCGTCATTAGCATCCATTGTGGTTCCCGAGGACTTGGCCACCAAGTTGGAACCGATTATTTGCGCTTGATGGTGACAGCGGCCAAACAACACGACATTTATCTGCCTGACAGAGAACTCGCCTGCGCGCCAATACATTCGGAATTAGGACAAAATTATCTGGGTGCCATGAGAGGGGCCATCAACTGTGCCCTGGCCAATCGCCAGATCATTACACATCTTGTGCGAGAAGTTTTCAATGAGATTCTGCCCACCTTTAAATTAAGAGTCGTCTATGATGTCTCCCATAATACCTGCAAAAGCGAATGGCATATGGTGAAGGGCAAGAGAACAAAACTATTCGTCCATAGAAAAGGTGCTACCAGGGCCTTTGGACCTGGCCATGAGGATCTTCCAGAGAGTTTCAAGAGTGTGGGACAACCGGTTTTCATTGGGGGAAGCATGGGAGTTGGTTCCTTCGTTCTGGTTGGTACCAATGCGGGCGAAGCGCTGGCATTCAGTTCTGCATGTCATGGTGCCGGCAGGGCCATGAGTCGCACGGAGGCCAAAAAGTTTTGGAGTGGCGCTCAGGTGATCAAAGAACTTCGGGAGCAGGGAATCCTAATACGCAGTGGTTCTTATCGAGGTGTGGCCGAAGAAGCTCCTCTCGCCTATAAAGATTTACAAGCTGTGGTTAATGCCGCCCAGAAGGCCAACCTGGCGCTTAAAGTGGCACAACTTTCGCCCCATATCTGCATTAAAGGGTAGTAACTACTTCTTGGCATCATCTGTGCTAGAGCAATTCCCGAATAGGTCTTATGGGCCAAAAGATGCAATCAAATGGAGTTATCATGACTCTCAAGTCAATATTTTTGACAGATGTCAATATTATAGTCATCTTATCATTTGTGCTTCTTGTGCCCTGGCTTGATGCTCAGGAAAAAACCTCAGCTTGGGATGGTCTGGCCCTGGCGGCCAAACAACGTTTGACCCCTCTCATGAGGCCTGAAGAATTTAATCGCCTCAATATCCATCAACGGGCCAGCTTGGCCTGTGTTACTCAGCATTTAGAAATCAAAGGACTTCTGGGCAAAATTAAAAGTATTTCTCACGTGAGCAAACAGGGTGGTATCTTTGCAAAACCGCACTCCCTCAAAGATTTTTGGCAATTATTGGAGAAATTAGATTTTACCACTAATTATCGGGCCTCACGAAAAAATCAACCTGGACTGCGCGAAGGAAACAGTGGTGTTGGTTTGCATATTATTAATTTCCGTGGAGATAATTTGGATATTCATTTAGATTTACATAATCCGGGCAGCTATAAAAACGCTTCTATTCCGATCTTTAGTATGCTTTTTCATGCATCCTCACACATAATTGCCGATCTCATTAATTGGCGTAAACGTAATGCAAAACAATTACTCAGAAAGCACAAGCAAGATCATTGTGGATTAAGTCAGCAAGATATCCAGAGCATTGAAAAATGAGAGAATTCCGCTCGCTTCTCAGTTTTTTTCTATCATTCCATTCATAAGTTTCATTTCAATTTTGTAAGAATCTTGCGTTGGATTTGATATAAAATTGTCGAGTTTACCGACGTTAACATTCAGATTGTAAGCATATTTCACGCTTGTATCCTCGGACAATCCAATCTGACCATTGGTTAGTTTCAAATTGATATGATAGCGCGGTTCTTCAAAGTCAACTTTTCCATTGGTGCCATTGACTACAAGATGCACATTCTCTGGAATGCTCAAGGAGCATTTGACATTAGTCGTCTCTTTGAAATTCAATCTTAACGTTGATCTATCATTTTCAACAAATGCTTTACGACTTGCTCTTTGGCAATCCCACTGCAATTGTGGGCCATGAGAATTCTTCAGTTCCATTTTTCCATTCACAAAAAATATCTCAAGCAGTGGCGTTACCTTTACATCAAAATCAATGGCCCCGGCGACTTGTTGGGCGCTCGAATCCTCATCGAAACTTAGAGAACTGACTTTTACACTTCCTTCTTTTTCACTGATATCGATGAGTCCCCCTAAGATCGTAACCCTTCCACGGTTTTCATCAACCTTAATAATGGGTGTAAATTTCCAAACAATAATGACGATAAAAATTATTGTAATGGATAATGTTCCCAAAAATCCGATAGTCAGCCATTTTACAATGGGATGGCGCGGGGCCTTTTGTGGTTTTAACCCTCGCTCTAAAAGATAACGATTGGCCACTTGTTCTGGTTCACCGAGAGAGGCCAGAATTGTATCGATACTTTGCGACTCATCATGCTTTTGCGCTTCAAGCACATGACTTCTGATTTCGGTCACAATATCGGCCTTTTCACTAATAGCGATCGGCCCAAGGGCCTTATCTAATTTCACTAAATAGCATTCTAGTTTTACAGGTGTGCTCATTTTTCCTCCAGCTTTTTTATCTTTTTTATCGTTTTATCGTTTTATCTCATGATAGACATTGATTAATTTATCGAATTCACTCATCATCTCAGTGACAGTGCTTTTGCCTGTTTTAGTCAAAGAATAAAATTTGCGCGGATGGCCTGAAGAGTTCTCTGTTTCCCATTCTGTATTTAATAGTCCATCGGCCGACATTCTGCTTAACAGGGGATAGAGCGTTCCTTCTTTTACAGGTAGTTCAAGTTTTTTGAGTACATCCAGAAGCTCAAAACCATAAATTCTTTTTTTAGTTTCAATAATAAGAAGAATACATAAATCTAAGTATCCTTTTCGAATTTGCGATTTCCAGTTGTCAAGATCGATCTTCATAGAGCATCATACTATGCATAGCTAGGTATGATGTCAAGCCCTTTACCACACGGATGCCCATGATTGACAGACAATGTTCTCAAAGAGGACACTAATAAAAAGGCTCACGGGGAGATAATCATGAAAACATTATTCTTAATTGCAATTTTACTCGGTACCTCTGCCCTTGCTAGAGAGAAGGGGTACGATTTAAAAATTAAATTGGCGATTAACGGCAAATTAGTGTCTTCACCCCGCATGATCGTGCGTGAGGGAGAAAAAGCAATCATCAGCCAAAAAACAGAGCGGGAAGAAAGCTTTATTGAAGTCATTGCCACCGAAGGTGCCTCTCAAGGGCATAAGGGAATTATGATGAACTTTAAGGTGGGTCGAATCAGCAAGAACGGTCAGCGCATTATTATTTCCAATCCTCAAGTCCTTGTGAGGGAAAATAAAACGGCCACATTCATAGTTAGCGACAACAAAAATGAAAAAGAGAAACTTTCTCTCTCGGTCCTCGCTCAAAGAAAAAATTTATAATTATCCTTACGGGTTTGGTATTATTGTTTGTTTTCTTCAGGATATTTGTTTTCATCCACTGCCTGGCCTTCAAGCGTTTCAACTTTGGAAACATTAGTGATAACCAAAGCATGGTACTGCGGATCGAGCGCGCCCTTGAGTTTTTGCGCTCGCCCTTCAACATCATTACCGGCATTCAAATATCCCACAATCGCTGCCTGAATAACGGCAAGATTACTGGAGGTGGTGGCCACTTCAAACAAGATCGTTTCCGCCTGTTGATTTTGATTTTTCGCAAGACTTTCCAAACCTCGGAGTGCAGCGACCTTAATCAATGATTCACTTTTGACTGAACTAAAGTAGTGGGTGTCCTGCATTTTTTCCGGGGGAATTGGGGTGTTGATGACTTCAACAAAAGATGGAATGGCCTTGGGGGTATTGAGTTGGGCCAGAACGGTCATGGCCAGACGTCGGTTATCATATTCGGACTCGTTCATGCGCTTGTATCCCTGAAAGAGTGTGTCGGCAACTTCCTGCGCATTTTTCTGCAATTCTTTGAGCGCCTCCGCTTCTTTTTCCATCGCTCCCGGACCAGGGGAGGTGGCGGTATTCATATAAGAAATAATAGTTGCAGCATGGGGCAGATTGATAAAGGGTGAGGCACCAAGATCACCCGTGGCAATCTGATTAGCATCGCCCTTGGATGCTGAACCTGCCGAATGACTGCCTGAAGTTTTGGAAGTGCCTGCTTCGTCGTTCCTTTGCACAACCTGTGGCACGGCTTCACTTGCAGGCATTTGGCCGGATTCGTTATGACTGGTCGTAGATGTGGCCAGCCAATATCCTAGTCCCAGTGCCACGAATGCGAGAGGGATGAGTAAAAATAGTTTGTTCATTGCAACCTAATCGAGATGGGATTTTGGTGGGCCATCATATTTTTTGCGAATACCGCCGTATTGATATAAGAGAACCAAAAAGACGCTCAGTCCTGCGATGGTATATCCGGTTAATTGATTGGGTGGAATGACAAACAGAACGCACATGACACCAACCCAAAA
The DNA here is from genome assembly GCA_964359085.1 of uncultured Bdellovibrio sp. Classification (GTDB taxonomy): domain Bacteria; phylum Bdellovibrionota; class Bacteriovoracia; order Bacteriovoracales; family Bacteriovoracaceae; genus GWA2-49-15. The sequence goes on from CAYHRT010000002.1 coordinate 31,700, forward strand.
CAAACTTAAACAATTGATCCACCCACTGTGTTTTCCCAGATGCCATGGGCCACGGATTTTCCAAATGCCTGATTGACGTGCTCGCAGACCGATAAAAATGGGAAGGCCATAGGAAAGATACAGAGCGATGGTACTGATACTCACAATGACTGAGTATACTCCGCCATAAACTCCCAGAAGAAAGGCGGCGAAGGCCGACAACCAAATGGCTTGCGCCGGTGTTTTAAAACGCGGACTGACCCTCGCCCAAAAACGCGAAAAGGGCATCCCGTGATCGCGCGAAAAGGCATAGATCATGCGGGAATTAGAAGTCACACTGGCAAGACCACAAAACCACATGGCAATAGCGCACACCCATGTGAGAGCAAAACCCATTTTATGCCCAAGAGCGGTGGACAAAATATAAATAAAGGGATTCGAAGCTGCCTGGGCCAGCGAGAGATCCTGAATACTCATGGTGACAACAAGAAGTAAAAGCCAGCCAAACACGCCGGACACGGCCACCGACAGAAAGATTCCCCAAGGGGCGATCATGCGCGGATTTTTTGTTTCTTCACTGACATGCGCTGAGGCATCATAGCCCGTATAGGTCCAGGCGGCCTGGAGAAGCGCCACAGGAAAGGCGTACCAATAGGGAAAGGGCGCTGTATGTTGTGTCGACCATAGAAATTCGACGGGTTGATGAGGCGCAAAGAAACCCAGGGCCACAATCAGGACCAACACCCCGGCCATGTGATACCAAGCGGAGAGATCATTTAAGATTCCAACCAGCCCAATTCCAAAGTGATTGAGAAGGGCGTGAGTTAATAAGATGACAGCATAAACTATCAAGCGAAGAGTGATAAAATTGGGCGAATCCGCCAGGCCCAAAAGAGGCATCAAAAAATCGGCAAGTCCGTAGCCAATTCCGGCGGTGATGGCAAATTGTCCAATCAAATTAAACATAGCGGTAAACCAGCCCCAATGTTTATTACCTAAAAAGGAAGACCAATGGTAGAGGGCACCGGCGGTGGGAAAGGCCGAAGCAAGTTCCGCCAAAGATGCGGCGACAGGTAAAACTAAGAGTGTCACCATGAGCCAACCAATCGACATGACAAATGGCCCACCATGGATCAGACCATGTCCATACAAAGTGACGGCACCAGTCAGAATACTAATAATGGAAAAGGACACGGCAAAATTAGAAAAACCACCGAGACTACGAAAAAGCTCTTGGCTATACCCCATGGCCTTGAGATCGGCCTCGTCCTTAGTTGCTTCTTGACTCAACTCTAGTTCGGTCATCATGGCATCCTTGGTTAAAAAATATATGTGACATTTATAACACAATCCCGAGGAAAGTCACCTAGTTGTGCTAGAATGTCCGAATGGATCTCAAATTTAGACAGGAACTTCATACCCGCCCAAAACGGGTTGTTGTAAAAGTTGGCTCGGCTGCCATAACAGACGAACAAGGACGCATTGATTTAAGTTGTTTGCAAAAGCTCGTGCATGATCTTGCCCAACTTGCCAGAAGCGGAATCGAAGTTGTTTTAGTCACTTCGGGTGCTATTAGTACGGGCAGAAGTTATCTTAATGGTTCTCAAAATAGTTCTCCAGGAAAAAAATCGGACATTAGTTATCTACAGGCCTGCTCAGCAGTTGGCCAACCTCTTCTCATGGCGGCCTATCAAAAAGAATTTGAGAAGTATGAATTGATGACGGCGCAAGTTTTGCTGACTCATGATGACCTCAAGAACCGCACCCGTAATTTGAATACCAGAAATACTATTCTCAAATTAATGAGTACAGGAATTGTCCCAATTCTCAATGAGAATGATTCCGTAAGCTTCGAAGAAATAACGGTGGGAGATAATGATCAACTCGCGGCCATGGTGACTGAGCTTATTGATGGCAACGTGCTGGTCCTCCTGACAGGGCCGGATGGGCTGTACGACCAAGATCCCAACATACCTGGCGCGAAACATCTTCAATCCTTGGAGTTTCATGACGACTTACAGGAGATTAAGACCATCACCAAGAGTGCTGTTGGCCGCGGAGGCATGGCGACTAAATTGTTAGCGGTGAGAAAGCTTACCTGCCTGGGAATTCCCGTTATCATCGGAACATACCGAAGAGAGCATCCCATTTGCAGCGTACTTTGCCAAAAAGTTGGGACTTTTTTTCATCCTCACAAGCTCACTGACAAAAATAGGAGGAAGGCCTGGATCTCCACTATCGTTAAAAATAATACCGCTCTCATTATTGATGAGGGGGCCTATAAGGCGATCAGTAAAAACGCTTCCCTTCTACCCATCGGAATTCGGAAGATTCAAGGTAATTTTAAACGCGGAGATGTGGTTAATATCAAATTTCAGACAAAAATTGTGGCCGTGGGTATCAGCGAATATGATAGTAAAGAAATTACCCAAGTCCTGGGAAAAAAGAGTTCTGTGATCCGTGCCTTGCTGGGGTCCTGCCCATCAGAGGTAATCATTCATCGGGATAATATGTTCATCAAGGATTGAGGCGATGACGACCATGTTGGAAATTGCCAAACAGGCCAAAAATGCTTCACGCCTTTTTTGGCAATGTGATGCCAAGGAGAGAAACCAAGCTCTCTATCTCATTAGTCAGAAACTGCAGCTCAGAATGAAAGAGATCTTGGCCTGTAATGCCGAAGATACTGCTCAAGCGAGAAACTTAAATTTAAACCCGGCACTGATTGATCGCTTGACCTTGACTCCTGAGCGGATTTTGGCGATGTCCCAGGTTGCTCAGGCCATCGCCAAACAAGAGGAAGTGGTTGGACGTATTGAAGAAGAGCGGACACTCCCAAATGGCCTACGAGTGCAGAGACAACGTATCCCGCTTGGGGTTATTGCCATGATTTTTGAAAGTCGCCCCAATGTTGTGATCGACTCTTCCTGCCTTGCTATCAAATCAGGAAATGCAATGATTTTAAAAGGTGGCAAAGAGGCCACCCGATCTAATCAGATTCTGACTGAAATTGTGCAAGAGTCGATCAAGGGATTACTCCCCATGTCTTTGATCCAAATGATCGAGGGCCAAGAGGCCGTGATGGAATTGATCACCCTGGCGGATTATGTGGACTTGGTCATCCCACGAGGCGGTGAAAGTCTGGTGCGAACTATCTACGCCAACTCCAAAGTTCCAGTTATTGCCCATTTTCGCGGACTCTGTCATATCTATGTCCATGCAGATGCCAAGCTTGATCTGGCACAAAAAATATGTGTCAATGCCAAAGTTCAACGCCCTGGGGTTTGTAATGCGATGGAGTGTCTACTTCTTCACCAAATGCTCCCAGCAGATTATATAAAATCGCTCTTCCAGTCCCTTATCCAAGCGGGTGTAGAAATCAGAGGTTGTGAAAAAAGTAAGGCCCTCTGGCCACCAATAAAACTGGCGACAGAACAAGATTATGCCACGGAATACCTGGATAAAATTCTCTCCGTCAAAATTGTAGAATCTCTGGAAGAGGCCGTGGCGCACATTCAGAAATATGGCACAAAACATACGGAGGGAATTTGTGCCACCGACCCTCAGGCCATCGCCCAATTTCAGCAAAATGTAGACGCCTCATGCATCATGGTTAATACCTCCACGCGCATGAATGATGGTGGAGAACTGGGGCTCGGAGCAGAGCTGGGGATTTCCACTTCCAAACTGCACGCCTATGGACCCATGGGCGCACGCGAGATGACCACCACGCGCTTTCTGGTGCAAAGTGAAGGAAAAATTCGTCTGTAATTATTTTTATAATTATTCTAGCAGCTGCAGCCCAATCTTCATCACCTGATCGTCCAGTTGGGTACGCCAAACTACCTTGGCCTTCATGGGAGCAAGAACGCCGACCTCAATCTTGCAAAGATCCCCCACCAGCAGATGCGGAGTGGCCAGCACAACGATGCCACACCCACCGTAGGATTCACTGAATACCAATCCGCGCAGCGTAGGATAAAATTTTTTATTTTGAGGATTGAGATCAATAGCGGCCAGAACATTGGGATCAGGTTTGAAGCGTACCTGACTTCTCTTTTTTATTTCTCCCTTTTTAACCGCTGCTTTTTTTTCCATACTGCGATTATACTCCTAGTGAGAGTAAGGGCGCAAGAATTCTACAAAAATTCTAGGTAAATTTTCTTTTTATGAGTCCCTTGGGAATACATAACTTTTCCATTGATGGCGATGCTGATGGAGTATTTTTTGGGTAGCATCGATAGAAGTGTCTTGGTGCCCTCGATAATGGCCCGTGCACCAAGGTTCTTAAAGTAGTCTAGTAGCGTCGAAGTTACCTTGGATTGAGCTATCCAAGCCTGGACACGCACTCTCTCGGCCCCACGCAGATGATCCGTAGGCCAAAAATAAACATCTTCGTAAATGGCATTCATCGGTAAATAAATTTTGATCTTCGCGGCACCCCCGTTTGCAATTTGATTGAGGGTACGATTGAGACACAAACTAAAATAACCCCCGGCCAGATAGACTTTTTTGGCTGCAAGTTTCAAATGATGTTCGCCATCTCTTGAGAAAATCGCCAAGGTTGGAGAGCGGTTGTGGCTAAACCAGCTAAAATCATAAAGCTGATCATCGCTCATCACAAACGCCACTGGCCATTGTTGTTGTGTAAAGTGCTCAATGATCTGGTCAAGTCCGCTCTTTGTTCTGGCCTCTTTATCAAAGAGTTGTGAAGCATGGGTTACTACGAGCACTTGATCTCCACTTAGTATCAATTGCTGTTCGGCATTTCCTGATTTGGAAATATAGAATTGTTCAATCTCCTGGTATTTATCGTTTTTTGGCGAATTCTCAATTCGCCTTTTGAAATTCTTGCCAAGCGCCTCCTCGTCTTCAAACCAAATCCCCGCCATGGCCCGGGCCAAATTTCCCTCATGAAAAATTTCAAACCAGAGCGATTCCGCACGCGCTTTATACAAAAGGTCATCGAGTGATGGGCCTAATTCACTTTTTAATTCGTCAAAAAATTCCTGAATCTGGAGAGAAAAAAAGGCATATAGCGCATGAGGAATTTTGGGCCCATACATTTCTAATTGAGGCAGCCCCACGACTTTACTTTCGCCACTCGGCGTGTTGAAAGACATAATAAAGCTAGGTCTGCCTTCAATCTTTACATGATACTGCCCATCAGGCAGATTGATCACTTCATCAACAAATACCGCTGCAAAACTTGATGTCATCCAAAATGGCATTAAAAATGACATTACAGACACAAATAATATCACTCGCAAATTCATGCATGAATTATAAACTCATTCATCCACTTTACTCTTCAGCTGAGCAAAATTTACATGCTTGGGTGGAAAGTCTTTGGCCCTCACACCTGGTGCCATATATCGATGCCAGAGTCGCGTGAAGGAAGTATAGGTAAAAAACCAGTTTATCCATTGACTTGCCAACACCCAGTGAAAAATACGGTAGAGCGGAAAAAGAGCGGGCATCAGAATCCAGCACCAGAGGTCTGCCGGGAGAGGCCACAGGGCCATTCCACCAATGATGAGGAGATACGTCAGCAGCCCCATGCGTGTCACCCAAGACTGAATAGAGCGCTTAGGGCAGATATTCATACAGCGCATACAACTTTCGCAAGTATATCTCCAAAAAGGACGTCCGTTGCGTAACTCGATGGCCTGCACTGGGCAGGACTTAAGGCATAGTCCACAATCATTACAATCAGGAGAGGTATACAGCGTCTTAGCAAGTCCGAAACGGCCAATCAACAAATAGACCGGAACAATTGGAGAGATGGCCAAATCAAGCGGCAAGGTCAACCACACACTCCAGCGATGACAAGAGTGACCGGCCATGAGACATGCCATGGTACCATCCACGATGCGTCGGGTACGGGTCACCAAACGTTCGACCCCAAAGGACGGATTAGGTGGAAAAAAAGAGATCCATGAATGCGGCATATCCAGCGGTAGAGAGCCTGCAATAGTGTAACCTCGCATCCAGAATAGAAGGATCGGCCACCACAAGGCAAGGCCACTTAAACCGGGCGTAAAAAAGAATGGTAGGCGTACAGCACCTCGGGTATTGGCAAAAAAGACCTCGGCCCCTGCCACTTTGGAAAAGTGCCAAAGATAACGAAGGACAAGCCAAGGAGCACAGAAACCGTGAGTGGGAAAAATAAAAATGATCAAAGTCCTAGACCCAGTCAGTGGAAGGGAAACGGGACCAGTTTGCTCCATGGCCACCAAGTCGGCGGGACAACCCGCGGCCTGACAATCCTCGGCCATCCAACGGGCCACTGTGAGTGCATTACCCGTTCCAGAGAACCAATAAATCCGAGCAGAAGTATATTGTGTCATCGTTTGAGTATTCTAATTTATGATGCTTTAGTTGACCAGATCACATCCATAAAGAAGATTTTATAATTTCCTCGATTTTCCGATAAAAGACCTATGATACAGCGACAAAATGGTTTTAATCTTTTGAGCGCCATTGGGCCTGTTCTGTTGGGCATGTTTATCATTGTTCAGGTTCAGGCCCAAGTTCAAGACTCTTGCGCACGCGATATCAGACTCAATTGTCACCTCTCGGGACCATCAGAGCGAGAACTAATATATTGCCTCAAAAGAGGTTCAGATCGATTAGAAAGGGCCTGCTTCAATTATGTTGCGAGGTATCTACAATTAAATACACCGCCTAGGGCCACCCCCACGCCTACCCCTACACCGATTCCCATACCCACTCCAACACCAACCCCGGAAATCCCGAAATTAATCCGATGGAATGTAGACCCTGAGCGATATCAAAACTGCCTGAATCGATGGTCAAGAATGGCCCGCGGATATTTTGTCTTAGATCGAGAGGAAGCTTGCAGCTTGTATGCAAAGGTCTATCCAACGGAGGCCATAAAGACCTGTGTGGATGCAGCGCTTGGGAGTAGACACCATACTCGAGATTATTTTGTCAATTATCAATTTATCGCCCAACAGTGCGAGAGCAATCCCAATATAGATGCTGAAAGTCAGCGATGTATTCTGTTAAAGGTACAAAATGGCGGCGATGTTGTCTCGGCGTACAATAAATGCGATCCAAAAATCAAAAATTGCATGGCACGGATGGAAAGAGAAAGGCCGTCCCATGGAAATAGCGCCATGGCCAATCTCTATTATGATTTTTGCTTCAGCTATCCAGATGACCCCGAAATGAGTAGCTGCATTTCCACCTACGCCCATGCCAGGCCGGCGTTGGTCAGTAAGCCAAAAATTTTGCATAGTCTGTGTCATCCCAATGTCCGCTCTTGCGTTGATCGCATTAAGATACTCTTGCCTAAAAAAAGCACGGTAGACCAATTAGAAACTCTAGGGAGGATTTGCTTAATGGCCTTTCAAGACAACTTGAACAACACCTGGAGCGAATGTACATTACAGCAGCATTTGTCGCTCAAGCTTACCCCATCGGACGCAGGCAGTTTTTGCAAAATAGCTAATGCCAGTGCGCGCGAATGTATCCTTCAATATGTGCGGGATAAAATTTCTTATCCGGATGCCGTTAAAATTTGCAGTATCCAAGCACGTCATGTTCGCGATTGTCTCTTCAACTTTTACAAACACCAAGCGCCTTTTATTACGCCTCCCCTCAATTCCATTTCTTCTTTCGCCGAAAAATATTGTAGCTTAGAAACGAGTGAGGAAAAAGAATGTTTTACCGCTGGACTCTCCAGTAATCCGGGGCCAAGTGAAGAGGCGGTACAATCATTGATCACTAACTGTCGTGAAAGTTCAGCGACCTACCGCACATGCATAAGTGACTATGATGAATATTTCACTTCTAATTATATCTTCAATGTTGGGAGAGACGAAGGTCGAAAGATTTGTAAAATTCCTTCACCGGAAATGCGCATCTGTATGTTCAATAGTATTATGCGGACCTCAAACTATGTTACTGCTCCTAGTATTTTCTCACGCGGGAACACTCGATTCCCCTACGATAAATATTACGGCCTCTGCTTAAAGGAATTCTTAGGTCGACTCATTGGCGAGATGCAATTGGGACAAGAATGGCCGTGCCGCTATCGCTATTTTGAAGAAAAATCAATCTGGGATAAAGGGTGGTACTGTGCCACTGATCATTCGCGATTGTGTCAGGAATACACCCGAGTTCTTGAGGCAATGACAGATGAGCAGTTGAGCCCTCACTGTTCGCAATTTCGCCCCGCCTATCATACAATCGAGACGGCCTACGGCAACCCCTTATGGCATAAATGTCAAGGCCGGAATCTCATCCATGCAAGATAGCAAACAAGATAAGAACAACAAGACAACTTGGACAATAAAGCAAATTACATCGCAATTTCGACAAGCAAGAGATGCCCGAAATGCCATCATAAACTCCAAATTTTTTAAAACAGGCAAGGGACAGTACGGTGAGGGCGATCAGTTTTTAGGCATTAAGGTTCCAGTCATAAGAAAGTATGCCAAGGAATTCAAAACTACACAGATTCCGATTCTGGCCCAACTCGTGACATCTAAATTTCACGAAGAACGTCTGCTTGCTCTGATTATTATGGTCATGCAGTATCAGCAAGCGGTGAAAGAATCCAATGCCTGTACTCAAAAGGCCATTTACAAAACATATGTACAATCTCGCGCTCATATTAATAATTGGGATCTAGTCGATGTCACGACAGAACATATTGTGGGAGCACATCTCTTTGGAACCGACTGCACCATTCTTTATACCTGGGCCAAGAGCAAAATTGTATGGGAGAGACGGATGGCCATTTTGGCCACCTTTCACTTTATACGCCGAGGGGACTACTCTCATACCCTCAAAATTGCCGAGATCCTCCTTTATGATGAACATGATCTTATTCATAAGGCGGTAGGGTGGTTGCTACGCGAAATCGGCAAACGTCAGCAGAGGATTGAAGAAAGTTTCCTTATGCAACACGCCCATGTTATGCCTAGAACAATGCTCCGGTATGCGATTGAAAAATTCCCTGAAAAAAAACGACTTTTTTATCTTCACAGAAGATCTAAGCTATGAGATAGAAGCTAGTTTTCCTCAATTTGTTTCAAAGTGTTTTCTCTTGCTTTATAGGCTGCATCCAGCGCCTGAGTGGTCTCTAAAGCCTTTTTGAAATCATCGTTACTTTTAAACTTCATCTTTGATGACTTCGTGAACTCATCCATCATTTTTTTTAAAGCATCATTATCTTGCAGTGAGAATTTATTAAAGAAATCTGTTATCAATTTCTTTTCATTTGCATCATCTTTCTCTTGCTTCAGGCCTTTTTGTCCCTTGATCTTTTCTTGTAATAATAAAATATCAGTGCCGTTTACGGCCTCCTTCCATCGGATGGCCTCAACCCATCTATAATTGTCAGGTGCCATGGCCACACCTTTATTCGAAATCATTGTTCCTTGATGACTTTCTATTGAGACTTCGTCTCCATTATCTGGTTTAACTTTCAGCATTCCATGAAGCACAGCAATTTTAAGATTTCCTTCTTTTCCTGCCGTAACAATAAATTCTGTGCCCTTAACTTTGACTGTTGAACTCAAACTGCGAACTTTAACTTTTTCAAGGCCCTTATTTATGGCCATAAAAATAGATCCAAAAACTATTTGAAAGGAAAATTCCTTGGGGCCTTTCATCTCTTGTTCCTCTATGAGCAAACCATCGATTAAAATTCTGGTATCAGGCATTAACTTTAAGGCAGAAGAATATCCAAACTTAATAACGAGTACAGCATCTTTATCTGTTATAATGTAGTCGCCAACATTTAAAATATCTTTGGCCTTTAATCTGAATGGTTGCTCGTTTCGAAGCACAATAGATTTATTGATACTCGAATGGACATGGACCTTTGCTTCCCAGGGTCTCCCCTTAATATTTGCTATCATTTCCATCACATCAATATAATGTCGAGAGTAATAGTTATAAGATCCAACCCCAAAAAAAACCAGCATCAGAAGCAAGATGATAGTATTTCTCGTCGCGTTCACAAGCATTTCCTCGTTCTAGGCTTAAGCCAGATGTTCTTCGTTGATCAGACAATCACGATGCCATAGAACTGATTCCTTGCCAACATTATAGAAGAGGGCCCTGCTCATACCAGGGCCCTCTTCCAAATCACCTCTCTTTTTCGATTTTGGCCAAACATCCATCTTTGGTCATAAGTTTTATTCAGAGCTACACCGCAGTCGGGCGGGACTTAGCGATTTTATTTTCACCACTGAGATGGTTTGCTCGGGAGAAGAGGCATAAGCATTGCGAGCGAAAGTACCCATGAGAAAAGTGACGAAGAGCAGAGAGAACAAAGCCAGTAATTTTTTTTTCATTGTGACCTCCTGTTCACCATTGTGGACTCATGAGTCCGCATTGTTGTCGGCCCTCGGTCAAACGTTTGCAATCTTTGGATAATTTTTCTGCTGGTTATGGAGAGAGCAGCCCTTCGGCTTTGGTGAGGATTTTATCTAAGATGCTACCACCGCCCAAATCAAGGTCAACCACGACACCATTCTTGTCGATGAGAACGAACATGGGAATAGCGGCGGCCATATAAAGACTATTCACTTTACCTTCATCACTTTGTAAATACAAAATATGATTTTCCTTTCTGGGTATACGAGTTTCAAGCTTTGAAAGAAATTTTTTTATCGCTGAAACCTCTTCGCCGGAGATGGAGATAATATCAATTTGGCCCTTATGTTTCTGAGCGAATTGAGTTAGACGAGGAATTGTGGCATTACACGCCATACACCAGGTGGCCCAGAAATCTAAAAGGGTGATCCTGCCTCTTTGCTTTTGCATTTGGAATTTTGTGCCTGTGCCCTGAACAACGACAGCATCAAAATCTGGCGCCTTAAACGTGAGTAACTTTTTCTTCGTCAGGGTGAGCATATCCGGCATGGCCACAAGAGTGATGTCTTTTGAAAGAATTTTGTCTCCACGTAAAAATTCTATTTTGACGGTGAAACCAACTCCCTTATTTGTCACTTCTTGCACAAGCTCTTCGGGCGTATGCACGGGAACTCCCACCACTTTTAAAATTTCATCGCCGCCACTTAATCCGGCCTTAGCAGCAGGGGTATCTGGAAAAGTACTTTTGATCAATACTCCTTTTTGACCCTTATCGATCGCCACGCCCAGCCAAGGTCTCACAGAAGTCACTTCTTGTGCCCAGACAGGCATCTCTAGAAAGAGAGGTGAAATTAAGATGATTGAAAAGAACAGAATATTTTTTAACATAATTTCCCTTGCTCATTGACGATTACCTGGGAGATGGCCATGATACTTTATCATTAATTGGCCATGAATGGTCGACAACATTTTACGAAATCACAATGGAGAGTAGTTATGACAGAAACAGCAAAGAAAGCGCCAAAGGCACCTAAAGAAGCAAAAACAGCGAAAGCTCCTAAGGAAGCCAAAGTGGCAAAGGCCGCTAAGACCCCAAAAGCTGCAGCTAAAACCTCAGCAGAGGCAGGGAAAAATGGTGTAGTAAAAAAGACAGACACTTTTACCATTTTACAAAAGCGTTCCGGCCGATACGCTGTGAAAGGCGCAAATGGCAAATGGATCAATGCGGAAGAAAAAGTTAAAATCTTATTAGCGGCAGGACTTATCAAGACCCCGGCCAAGAAGAAGGCCGTGGCTGCAGAAGCTCAAGCGTAATTATGACTATGAAAATTCCTCAACTCTCCTGTGAGTTGTTTAATCAAAAATCAAATTTCCATTGTCAAAAAA
>CAYHRT010000003.1:0-28115 GCA_964359085.1 uncultured Bdellovibrio sp.
GCACCGGCCCTTATCCGGATACAATCGAAATATCTTATAACGATGGTGTCGCAGCTCAAATTGCGACAAGAAATGTAGTGGGATCAGGTGTTGCGCCTGCTGTCCTCACCATTAGTGAGGCCGACCCATACAATTTTGGTTCACAGGTTAACGGATCCTCGACTGACAAAACTTTTACTGTTGGGTATGCAGGTGGTGTTAACGCCACTACAGTGAGCGGTGCAGGTCTGGCTGCGCCTTATAGCTATAAAGGGGGTTCCTATCCTGGTACGGGTGGAACATGCGGTACTACCATTGATAGCGGTAATAGCGGTTGCAGTATTGTCGTTACCTTTTCTCCTACTTTAGTAGGCGTGGCGGCTGATACTATCGAGTTGAGCTATAATAATGGTGTTACAGCTGTGCTCGCCTTGCGGAATGTTATTGGTACGGGAGTTGCTCCTGCTCTCTTGGGCATAACTACGGCGAATTTTCCCACGATAACTGTTGGACAGGTTAGTGGAGTGACACTGGTCACAGTTACCAATTCGGGAGGAACGACTGCAACATCTATGGCGCATGATTCCTTTGGTGGGGATGCGGTATTTGATTATGAGATTAGTGGTCTTTATCCAGGTGATACGGGAACTTGTGGGACAACTTTGGCGTCTGCCGCGAGCTGTACTCTTGCCATAGTCTATTCACCTACGGCCGTGTTGTATAATACAGGTACTGTCAATATTACTTACGATGATGGTGCGGTCGTTGGTCAGACCGCGAGCGGAAATCTTGATGGCGATGGACTCAGACCATTTTTTGGTACAGGTATTGATGGAGATTTAACGATTGCGGCCGCTAATACAGATTTCTCCGGTCTGACGTTGGCGAATGCACACAAGGTCACGGCCGTGGTGGGTCTGGCAAGTGTCACTAATAATGTGTTGACACTCAACGGGACTATCTCCGTGAATGATTTTGCTGTGGGCGATGAAATTATGTGGATTGTCACGCAAGCGGGTACGTCCAGCGTCGGGTGCGGTGCCCTTCACGGCAGTTATGGTTTTGACGACGTTACCGCTTCAACCTCTACGACAATCACGATAAGTGCAAACTTTCCCTTACCAAATGTAGATTCAACAGAGCTTGCTCAAGCAAGCAATGTAGCGACATTTTGTCGCATTCAAATCTTGAAGGTGCCCAACTTGAATAGTCTCACCGTGAATGCGGGCGCAGATACTTTCGTGCCATCTTACGATCACGCAACTGGGAAGGGTGGCATTTTTGCCGTGAGAGTGAGCGGAACGCTAACGCTCACCGGAGATATTAATATGAATGGTAAGGGTTATTCTGGGGGCAGTGGGAATGGTTCCTCAGGGGCAAAAGGGCATAGCGAAATAGGTTCTGGAATTCTTAGCAATGTGGTAGATGCTGCTAGTAATGCTATGGGGGGCGCCAATGGAGTGAGGACTTCAAACGGGGCCGCGGGTGGTGGTGGATATGCGGCCGGTGGAAATGGCGGCGGATCAGTTTCTGGTGCGGCCGGAGGGGCTGCGCAAAATTATTGTCCCGGGCCCTTAGCATGCTTACCTAGCCAACGTCTCTTTATGGGTGGTGGTGGCGGGGCCAGTAGTTCGGTTGCTCAAGGTGGTAATGGCGGTGGGATCGTTTATATTATTGCAGATACGATTACAGGAATAGGTATAGTAAAGACCTATGGTGCTGATGGAGTAATAGATCCCTGGTCGGGCGGCGGCGGTGGTGGTGGTGGCTCAATTTTGATTAAGGCCAACAGCTTAGGCGCTGGTGCATGGACTGCCCGAGCGAGAGGCGGAGATGGTGGTGATAGTCCTCATGACGGTGGTGGTGGTGGTGGTGGTGCGGCAGAATTATTATACTGTGCTACCACAAATATCAACATCTTCATTGATGTAGCTGGTGGAACATCTCTGAATGGTGGAGGCAACGGTTTTGCCCCCACTAACGGATTTAACGGATTCGGACCAGCTCCTGCTGTGGCAGGTTGTCCTTAAGTCATCGACAAACTGAATGACGAATTGAATGCAGTCACGAAATCAAAAAAAATCTAAATACCCGCTTGGAAAAGTGCCGCTGGAGCGGGCGTTGTCCAAGCTTGGCATTACCTCCAGGTCGCAGGCCCGTGAATGGATTAGTAAGGGGCGCATTCGAGTCAATGCAAAGGTGCAAAGAAATCCAGAATTTTTGGTCACGCCTGAAAAAGCAAAAATTGAACTGGATGGCAAAATTATCGGGAAGGCCGAGGTGTTGGTGGTGCTGCTCTATAAACCGAAAGGCACCATTACTTCGCGCTCCGATGAAAAAGGACGTCCCACGGTTTTTTCCTTGATCAAAGGATTGGATACTCATTTAAGCGCCGTTGGCAGATTGGATTTTGCCACTTCAGGTTTATTGCTTTTGACCAATGACACTCGCCTGGTAACCTGGCTCACCGATCCTGCGAGCAAGGTGGTGCGAACTTATCTCGTGACGGTACGAGGACGAGTGGCAGAGGAAGAGCTCGAACATCTCAAAAACGGGATACGCGACAATGACGAACTTCTTCAGGTGAATGGTGTCCTTTTGCGAAAATCCAGTGAGAAGGAATCCCATCTCACTGTGGAGTTAACGGAGGGAAAAAATCGCGAGATTCGCCGCATCTTCAAGGTGCTTGGCCACGAGGTGACCAAGCTGAAAAGAGTGGCCTTTGGTGGTCTGACTTTGGGGGCGCTTCAGTCAGGTGAATACCGTGTCGTCTCCATGGAAGAAGTCAAAGCTGCCTTTCCACGCGCCCCACTTCGCTCTGGGCCTATTGAGCATAGCGCTTTTTGAAATCCTCGGCGGCCTTCTTGCGTGCCGCTTTCTCGGCTTCGCTTGATTTTCCAAGATACCAGCGGTGCATATCGCTATTTAAGATTTCATTCATGCGTGATTCGACTTCTTTGGCGGCCGATTTTTTGTCGCCTCCCACCTCTTTGCCGGCGCTAATGACTTCACGCAGTTCGGGAATAAATTCGGTGTAGAAGCGTTCAGCAACTTCAAACATACCGTGCCATTGTGTGTAGTCTGGTCCCATCATCGCGGCACCATGGCGCGCTCGTCGACCTTCGTGGTGCCACAGTAAGTAATAGGTAAAGTCAATTTTTTCATCGAAAGTTGTGTCAGAGGTAATAAGCGATTTGGCATTGATCATTTTGTATAACTCGGTGGCCGGTTTTCCAAATTTGTCGTTGTAAAGGTTGACCATATTGTCGTACTGGATATACCAATTGCTCACCCATCCATTGGCATGACAACTTTGGCAGACGTTTTTCATGTCATCACGTCTCTTTTCCCAGGGAATAATGTCTTTGTGCCCAAACTTTTTGGCGGCCTCATCAATCTTTTCTGAGACAGGTGGTCGAAGAGTCCAAGAAATTCTCTTGCCCACGTCGTGGGTCACTTTGAGAGTTTTAGTGGCACCCATGTGACAGGAAGCGCAGGTTGGTCCTTGTTCGTAATGCTTGCCGGGAATCCAATTGCGTTTATCCATGCCTTTAGCAAAACGTGCTCGGTTGGCGGCAAAGGCGATTCCATGCTTAGATTCAGTGTAGATTTCTAGCTGGGGATGATCAGGGCCCATATGGCATCGGCCACAGTTTTCAGGCATGCGTGCTTGGGCAATAGAAAAGTTGTGGCGCAAATGACAGGCCGAACAGCTTCCCTTGGATCCGTCTGGATTGAGACGGCCCATTCCTGTATTGGGCCAGGTTTCTGGATCAAGCTTTCCAGGGCCTAGAACTTTAATTTCTGAACCGTGGCATTGCAAACAGCCAGAAACGGCGGCGGGCGATCCTTTTATTTTGTTACCTTGTTCGTCATAAGTGACGTGGCCTTCAACCACTTCGGCCAAAACGTTATCGAGACTTCCAAGAATTTTTCCGGCATCGGCATGATGGCTATTTTGAAACTGGGTGGCCTCCTCGTCATGGCAAGTGGCACAGTCTTTGGGAGTGACAATAGTGGTAATGAGGGTACCTTCATGCATAAAAGCATCTGGACGTTCTTTGGTTGAGCCATGGCAATCGATGCAGCTTATGCCCTCTTTGGAATGTCGGCTTTCTTTCCATTGTCCCACGATGCCGGGTGAGGTTTTTTGATGGCAAGTCACGCATCCTTGCGCTGAGGCACCTGAATCTCCTTTGGCGAAGGCGTCCATGGTAATAAGCAAAGAGATTAAACTCGAAACGAAAAATAAAGTTTTTCTTAGATGAAAGGGTTTCATTGAGCACTCCAAAAAAATTCGATGGGTGATTATTGTTTCTTAACGATATGGGGAAATAGTAGGCTAAACACTGATAGATGTCATTGAATATGCTGTTTTTGTGCAGGACGCAGCGCGTCTGCGACGTGAGACTCACATATTACAAATCAGGTAGTTACGATATACTGCTTCAACTATTATTTATCATTGATCACTTTAGCGGAGTTTAGCAATGAAACGATTTGAGTCTTTGTTTGAAACAATTATTTTCTCTAGTCGATGGATTCAAGCACCCATCTATTTTGGTTTGATTATAGGTGCTTTGCTTTACACCTATAAATTTGCACTGGAGCTGATCCATCTCTGTGTATCGGTGCATTCAAGTACTGAGGAAATTTTAATGCTGGGAATTTTAACTTTAGTGGATATATCCATGGTGTTGAACCTTCTGGTCATGGTGATCATTGGTGGTTATGCCACCTTCGTGAGTCGTCTCAATTTAGAACATCACGAAGACCGCCCTGATTGGCTGAGAAAGGTGGACGCCGGGACACTCAAGGTTAAGCTGGCGGGTGCCTTAGTGGGGATTTCGGCCATTCATTTGCTTAAATCTTTTATCAATATAGAAAATAAAAATTATGAGCAAGTTAAATGGCAAATTGTTATTCACGTTGTCTTCTTATTCTCCACCCTCATGCTGGCCTACACTGAAAAAATACTGCATGCCAAGCATGGTAAGGCCGAAGAGTAATAACGAAGAATAATACCGAAGAATAAGGCCGACTGTGTCTCAACTGTCATTCACTCCTAGAACAATTGGAATCATTCAGGTTATTGCCGCGGGTATTTGCTTTGGATTTCTCGGACTCTTTGGAAAGAGTGCTTATGCCCAAGGTGTTTCTCCGTTAGAGTTGCTGGGATTGCGATTTTTGACCAGTGGTTTGATTTTATTCGCCATCATTGCTGTAGTTTATTGCCCTCATTTTCTCAAGCTTTCTTTTAGAAGTTTTTTGCTCTGTAATCTCTTAGGTATTTTCGGCTACGCCCTTTTTTCCAGTTTTTATTTCTTTGCCATTAAGGGACTCTCAATATCCCTGGCCGTTCTGTTACTTTACACCTTTCCCATTTGGGTGGCAGTCGGCGCCAGAATATTTTTGGGCGAAAAAATTCCCAAAGGGCGGCAGTTTACTATCCCAGTAAGCATGCTTGGCATAACATTTTTGGTATGGGGAGAATTTTCCATCAACAATTATTATTCCCTAGCATTTGGTCTAGGCTCCGCCATTTTTTATGCTATCTATATTTTAATTTCGCGCAAGTGGCTTACGCAGATCAATCCTTTGGTGTCAGTGACCTACATTCAACTATCGGCAGGTGTGATTCTCTGCCTGCTTGGACTTGAGAATTATTCCCGAGCTATTCTTGTTTATAAAAATATCTGGCCCATCATTTTGGGCATGGCCATCATTTGTTCGATCGGTGCGATGACTTTGTTTCAAAGTGGTTTGCAAAAGTTAAAAAGTTGGGAGGCCTCAATTCTCAGCACCTCTGAACCCCTCATGGGAATTTCTCTGGCGGTGTTATTTTTAGGGGAAAATTTGAGTTTCATTCAAGTGGTGGGAGGAGTGCTGGTAATTGCCTCATTCATTTTCATCTCTCTTCCTCATTCGGAACTCGGGCGTTCAAAAAAAGACAAAACACTATAGACACAGGGAACAACAAACAAAGTGAGAAGAGTGGAGAGCGCGACTCCACCCAGAACCGCCATTGCCATGGGGATGCGGCTTTCGGCACCTGGGCCGATGGCCAGTGCGGGCGGGAGCGCGGCCGCAATGGTTGAGATGGAGGTCATGAGAATGGGACGAAGGCGGACGGGGCAGGCCTCGGTCAAAGCTTCTTTTAGGGGAAGGCCACTGGCGCGCAGATGATTGGTGAAATCCACTAGCAGAATAGAATTTTTCTTCACGATACCCATCAATAAGATAATTCCGATCATGCTGTAAATATTTAAGGATTGGTGAGCGAGATAAAGTCCTATCAGCGCCCCTGTGAGACTGAAAGGTAAGGCCACGAGGACGGTGATGGGATGAATGAAGCTGTTGAACTGTGACGCAAGAATCATATAGGCAATAACGATTCCCAAAAGAAGCGCAAAAATCAAATTTTGTTTTGATTCGTTAAAGGTTTTTGAACTGCCGCTCATAACGATGTAATAATTTTCAGGCAGAATTCTTTTGGCAATTTCTTGGGCCTTCTGCATGGCCAGCTCTTGTGAAGCCTTCAGTCCCAGATTGGCACGCACGGTAATGGCGCGAGTTCTATCTTCCCTTGAGATAGACTGCATCGCCAATTCTCTTTTGAAGGTGACCACTTTTGCCAGAGGAATAAGTTCTCCCCTATTGTTGCGGACCTGCAATTTCATGAGATCATCGGGATTGGATCTTTCAGCATCCACCAGGCTAACGCGAATATCGTAGCGATGGCCACCTTTGGAAAATTTACCGGGCACATGGCCACCCACCAAGGACTTGATAGTGCTGGAAATATCCGAGACACTAATTCCGTGTTCCCTTGCCTGCACTCGATTCGGAATGATGTGGATCTCAGGCATGCCTGTTTTGTAGTTGGAATCAACGTCAGTCATGAGGTTGCTTTCCGCCATTTCTTTCATGATGAGTTCAGAATATTTTACCAGATCATCCCAATTGGGGCCTTTAACGGAAAAGGTAATGGGATGGCCACCACGAGAAGAAAAAACTGCGACAGAGGGATCGATAAGAGAGATCTTGATTCCCTTGATTTTTTTTAATTCATTTCTAAATTTTGCTGCGAATTCTTGCTGGGTTAGTCGTTTGTGAGCGCTAGGATCGATTTCTCTTTGAAGAAAAGGTTTGAGAGTTACAAAAATCATGCCGCTATTTGAATCTCCACTACCTCCTCCGCCGATGTTGGTAAAAAATTGCTCGACGTCGCTGTTAGATTTGAGCAAATTCTCCACTTCGCGAACTTTTGAATCGGTAAAATCCAGTGCTGATCCCACCGCCGTTTGTAGTCTCAGCATGACTCTACCCTGATCCTGGGCCGGCGCGAACTCTTTGGGGAGGATTTTCATAAAGAGCAGGGATGAGCAGAAAATGAGGAGGGCCACGATGATCGTGATCCAGCGGAATTTAATTAAAAAAGGGATGGTTTTTTTATAGTAATCGGCCATACCTTTGAAGCTTCTCTCTATCCATTTTCCGAAAAATGTTTTTCGTTCAGAGATTTCCAGAAATTGAGAACAGCGCATGGGCGTAAGGGTCAGTGCTTCAAGCAGAGACAAGACAACCGCGACAGAGATAGTAACGCCAAATTGATAGAAAAATTTTCCGATGATGCCTTTCATAAAAGCGATGGGAAGAAAGATCGCTATAATGGCAGCGGTTGCGGCCATGGCGGCAAAGGTAATTTCGATTGAGCCGTCAAGGGCGGCAAGACGCCGTTTCTTTCCGCCCTCGCGATGACGAACAATATTTTCCAGCACCATGATGGCATCATCCACCACGATGCCAATGGCTAGGGCCAGGCCAAGCAGCGTGAAGGAATTTAGGGTGAATCCCAGAGCATAGAGGCAGATAAAGCTACCGATGATGGAGGTTGGGATGGCCAGGATGACATTAATCGTTGCCGTGAAAGAGCCCAAAAATAGCCAGCATACCAGGGCGGTTAGGATTGCAGAAAGCAGAAGGGTGAAATTTAATTCATGAATAGATTCTTCGATAAATTTGGTGGTATCAAAGCGAATGCCAATTTCTGTTTCAGGTGGCAAGCTTGGTTCGAGCGCCGCGATTTTTGCCTTTACCGCCTTGGCAATTTCAACTGAATTGGCGCCACGCTGTTTTTTAATTCCGATGCCCACGGCAGGGGCATCGTGGACACGAGTAATGCGAAACTGATCGGCCAAACCATCTTCGATAGTAGCCACCTCCGAAAGTTTGATCGGATTGTAATTGATACTGCCGCCGCGTCGACCAATGATGATCTGGCCAAATTCTTCTGGGGTGGGAGCTTCCCCCATGGTGCGGACATTAAAGACCTTGTCTTTACCGCCCAAGAGACCAGAGGGTTGTTCGGAATGCTCCGCTTGAATGGCATTGATGATGTCAGTGATGGCGAGGTCTTTTTTTGCCAATTTGTCGCCTGAGACCCAAACTCGCAGGTTCGGCTCGACAAAGCCGCCCAAATGTATCTCTCCCACGCCTTCTATCGTGGTAAATTTATCTTGCACGGTATCTCGCACATAAGTCATCAACTCATTCTTGCTCATCTTGGGAGAAGACACCGAGAGCCACATAATGGGCTGATCTTCGGGGTTGCTCTTGGTGATAACGGGAGGATTGATGTCTTTGGGTAAAAAACGAGTCGCTCTCGAAACTACTGTTTGAATTTCAGCAATGGCCGTATCAATATTTTTGGCAATGTCAAACTCCAGAGTAACCCTG
The DNA here is from genome assembly GCA_964359085.1 of uncultured Bdellovibrio sp. Taxonomy (GTDB): domain Bacteria; phylum Bdellovibrionota; class Bacteriovoracia; order Bacteriovoracales; family Bacteriovoracaceae; genus GWA2-49-15. The sequence goes on from CAYHRT010000003.1 coordinate 8,719, forward strand.
GCCTGGCCCAGTTCCGCCGACGAAGTGATGCCGGTGACTCCCTGGACTCCCATCAGCGCGCTTTCGAGCGGGTCCACCACATCCACTTCCATGACATTGGGTGAGGCACCTTCCAGGGAAACCTGGATAGTTACGACAGGAAAATCAACATCGGGAAGTTGACTGACCCCCATGCGCATGAAGCACAAGACGCCGAAAATAATGAGCCCTGCCATGAGCATCCAGGCAAAGACCGGTTTTTTGATAGAAAGTTCACTTAAAGTCATGACGACCCCTGTTCGAGCAGATCCACAAGAATAGAAAGTGGCACTCCAAACGCTACGAAATATTGTACTAGCGAAGTGAGATAACTGTACTTGGCCGTGAGGCCTTCAGATTGAGCATCGAGATAACTTTGAGAAATGAGCAAGAACTGAAAGGGGCCGATGGTTTGAAGGCGGTAACCCTTTTTGGCTTCAAGCAGTGCTTTTTTTGAAAAATCGGCTGCCTTTTGAGAGGCAAGAAGCACGGTCTCAGCATTGTTTAGATTGGTAATCGCCTGAATTTCTTCCAACGAAAGTTGATCCTTTAGTTTTACTTCTTGATGTTTGAGTTGAGCTTCTTGCGCATTCAGGATACTTCGCTGATGGAGGGAGGAGAGTCCGGTAAAGATCGGGATGGTTAACTGGAGACCAATGCTCCAACTGGTGGAGTTGGAGTCGAGTAGTTCACTCTTATCGGTAGTGGTTCGCGCGATATTTCCTATGAGATCGAGATTTGGGTAGTTGGATGCTAGTTCGATCGTGCGGTTGAAGCGAAATTCTTCCAGCGTAAGCGACTGTCTGAGCAATTCAAAACGTTCTCGTTTATTGTTTTCAAAGATTCGGTCGATTTGGGAGCGATCAATGACGGTCAGTTGCCCCTTGGCGTGGATTTTGGAGAGGTCTGTTGAATGAAGGAGAGTGGCCAGCAGATGTTCGGAAGCCTTCACTTGGTTTTCAGTACGAACAATCTTTGGCGCAATTTGCGCCAACTGAGTTTCATTTTGATAGACGTCGATGAGTTGGCCGCGCCCGGATTTCTGATATCGTCGGCTTATGGCCAGTGATTCTTTTTGAATTTCCTCCGCCTCTCGATAGATGCTCAAGAGCTTTTCGTTTAATAAAATACTATAAAAGGCTTGAAAGACATTCAAGATTAAGTCGCGTTTGGCAATTTCAAGATCGAATTCACGAATTTGGGTATTTTTTTCTGCCGCCCGAGTTGCCGAGGTTAAGGCGCCAGAGGCATAGAGGGGTTGCGTGAGATCGATCTGTCCAATGTACTGGTTATAGGGTTCACCGCCAAAAGTAGCTGAGCCTGTGTTGACGGCGGCCTTCTTTTCATTGGCCGTCATTTTGGCACTAATCCTGGGAAAGGCCTGAGAAAAAGCATAAGAGGCTGAGGATTGACTTTCCAAAATCCGTTCGCGCTGATTTTGAATTTCAGGATTACGCTCAAAGGCCCGTTCCACCGCCATGGAAATGGTCAACACCTCTTCGGAAGCACAGATCATCGTGGCCGTGGCCAGGCCAAGCATGAAAATCAAAATGATTGCTCGGAACAATCTCATAGGTAAAAAATAGAGAGTTAAAATTTCTATTTTCAGTATGTTAACTAAGGATAATACCGTCAACTTTTTTTGCGTGGGTTGACACTTGTTGCGATGCGCGGTACAGGGGGAAGGCATATATTTTTTTAGAGGATCCGTACTATGAAAGTGATATTTCGAGTTGGTTGGATTTCCCTCATCTTGCTCGTGATTTTCTCATGCGCCAAAGATCGCACAGTAGAATCCTGGCAAAATGAGCGAGTGGCCGAAAAGCTGGCGCAAATTTCGGCCATATCCGGTTCCTACAATGGCACCATGGTTTCGGTCAAAAATGGTGCAGAGATGGGGGGCATGACCGTAAAACTCGACTCTGATGTGCGTATCCAAGATAATTCTGATCGAACTGGAACGGCTTTGAGTCCGGCCTTGCGAGCGACGGTGACTTTAAATGGAAATGAACGAAGTTCGATTGTTTTTCAGGGTGGATTTTACAATTCTGAAACAAGCTTCTTTAAAATCATCACGGCCATTCCTACCGACAGTGGTGGCACTCAAAAAATGGAGATTGCTGGCGCTGTTCATGGTGATGTCATTGAAGGGGAAATTGCCGCGCTTGACTATCCCGACTATGCTGGAAAATTCAATCTCGTGCGTGATGCGGTTGTGAATTCGAGCATTGCCACGACTTTTTCTAGGAAGATTGAGTATTTTGTACTCACTCGTCAACAGCGAGTGATGGACGGTAAAGTTGAGACGAATAAAGTTAAATTGTCCATTGATTCAAGTTTTATTACCTCGGAGGAAACTTTCCTAGGGATGTTCTCACCCATTCGTGGCCCGCAGGTAACACTGACTTTTTGGAGTGGCGATAGCATGGGTCGTGAGGTCACGATGTCTCTGCAAGAGGCGGTCTATGATGATCGTACCGCCTCTCTTCGAGGGAAAACCTCTTTTCAAGATAACGGTGATACTTATACAACCACTCTCGATTGTCTGCGACAGATTCAAGCCGAGGTCAATGGCTGGAATTGTCGCATCATCAACTCCGCCAGGGGGCCTATTTTGGTGGGATTCTTTGAGGCGATGAGTGAATAATATGAAACTCATAATTCTAATATGCAGTATTATTTTCTCTCAAATCATTGTGGCCGAGACCACGCCGCTTCATTTGAATCCCGATAGTCTGCGAAAATATATTTTGGAAGAAAATTCATCCATCTTGCTTGGAATGAATGCCGTTCGACAGGCCAAGCATAGAGTCAGTATCTCCCGTGCTCAATTACTTCCCAATCTCAATCTTGGTGCCATTATTTCTTCCGGGCCAACCTTTGCTTTGGCGGCAGTGGAAATGGTGCTGTCTTTTCTCATGCCCGCTAAATGGTTCAATGTCGGTCTCTCTAAAAACCTATTTGAAGCAGAAAAGATTTCGTACTATTTGCTGCAGTTAAATCAATATGCTTCAGCACAGACCTTGTATCAAACTATCCAAGGTGATTTTGCACTTCGGGCCGTTCTGCATGATCAGTATCAAGATCTGGCCTTAATCTCAAGTGTTCTTACCCATCAGTACTCTCTCGGCATGGTCTCGCTGGAGAGTCTCTCTCATGCTCAGGCCCAGGCCAGTATGGCAGAACTTAAAGTTTCCCGTATTGATCAACTGCTGGCCGAAGAAACTTCCGTGATTCGAAACCTGATTGGGGCCGGCCTGGATAAAGAACTCCTGTTTGATGCTTCAGAAGTGGAACCATCGGAGTTTGAAAATGAGGTAATTGAAGTGGTGGCAGCGGAGGCCCTGGCACTTTCTCCCGAGAATGCTCAGCTTGATTATCTGATTAAGGCAGCCAAATATGGTAAATGGAAACAACTCTTTGGGTTTTTTGGTGGCAGTACTTTGGGAAGTCGGATGTCCTCTTCCTCTGGTATTTCATTTGCCAATATGACGTCGAATATTTCGATTAACTTAGGTTTTGAAATGATTCCCGGATATCGATTATCCAACGACAATCTAGACCAGATCAAGCTGCAACAAATGGCGCTGAGTCGTGATCTAACCCAAGTGATAGAAGGAACCCTTAAGGCCATGACAGAGATTAAGCAGCAGTTTCAGCTAGCGTCACGGGCCGAGTCTGACATGCAACAAGTCTATGAGATTAAAAAGGCAAAATACGATCTCGGCATGATCTCAATTATGACTCTTCTGCAAACCAGGTCCCAGGTTACAGAGGCCCAGGTGGCAAAAATCAAGGCCCAAGTTGACCAAAATAACTTGCGAATTTCGCTCCATCGCCAGATGCTCACGGATCAGTTCAAGGAAATTCACGGTTGTCTGGCCGAGATACCCAATGATTCAAAAAAATCGGCTTTCGCCCGTTGGTTTATCAACTTATTTCGCAACATCCGCATGGATGTGGATAAGCTATGCCGTGCAACTCGGTAAGCGTTATACCAAACATAAATTAATCGTGGATACGCTCAGTGTGGACAAGGCGGGCCGCCGAGGCGTGCTACTGAACGTCGCAGACAGCGCTCTGCTAAGTCTCCAGTTTTTCACTTGTGCGTCCTTGAACTCCGTTGTCAGACAACTTCTCGCTACGATCCTAATCCCGAACTCAGGTTATTTTATGTTTTTTTGGGCGAACGTCCCCTTGCACCAAACGTCTTGATCATTCGCCTCTGATTGTGGGCAGGACACAAGAGTTGAATATTTTGGTCGCTTCGGTCGCCGCCTAAGGCAAATGGTTGTATGTGATCAAATTGTAGATGACGACGCTCGCTACAACGTTTTGCATTTTTATCTCTGAATTCACACTGATGGTGGGCGCGAGTGACGACGGCCCTGCGGACTCGCAAGGGAAGATAACGAGTAGGTCTAGCGCAATCCGCCTGGGACGTCCTCGAAGGTCTCAATTCACATTCGCGAATTTCTTGGTCGAGAAGTGTTTCGATAAGCTCAATTTCCGTCATTTCTGAATTCAGCAATTTATTTAGTTTGGCCATCTTTTCTAGAAGTCGTTTTTGTAAAACAATCTTTTTCTCTATTTTCTCACGACCGGCAAGGCGGTCGAGTTCTTGCACCAACACGCGATGAGATTTTTGATTTGCAAGTTTGATCGTTTCTTCAATTTTTTCTGGGCTCGTCAAATTAAATTCTTGGATATGCTTCTGTACTTCGGCGGCATTGGAAAGGGAGAGTGAGCCTGCTGCGATTTTCTCCTCGGCCAGCTCGGAAGTACGAATTAGCTTCATGGCTTGAATTCGAGTCCAGCTTTCCGCTTCAGAATACCCAAGTTCACGCATGACATACTTTTGTAACGTCGAATATCCATACTCGGCATAGAGAATGCGCCTCTGCACTTCTGCCAAATGCCGGAGTAATTCCAGCGTAGACAACTTTTCTTTTTTTGCCGCAGACAGAGTATTCTCGTGTAAGTTTTTATCGCTCAATTTTCTAAGACTCATGCTTGCCTCCCTCTGAATTTGAAAGCCATTATCCCTCGTTTTTTGCCAAAATTTTTCACGAAAAAAACGCTCTTTAGGGCGTTCATTAATTTTCTATCGAGAAGTTTCATCATAAGAAATAATGAACTTAAAGATAAAAATTTGAGCCAATCATTTTTTTTCTTAAATGAAACAGTCGAAATTACTTTCGAATTTCTAGGACGTCCTGGCATGTTTTGCGATATTAGGAAGTAAAATAGGAATGTAAGGTTTATTATGTAATTGCTGAAAGTGTCCATGAAATATGGGACGATAGGGAATGTTACTAACCTGAGTTTGGGATTAGGGCCGTAGCGAGAAGTCGTCTGACAAAGGAGTTTCAACGACGCACAAGCGAAAAACCGGAGGCGTAGTAGAGCCACGTCGAGGATTTTGAACGCGGATGACGCCGTAATCCTTTGTCAGGCGGCTTCGCAGTAGACCCTAATCCCAAACTCAGAGTACTAGTGCTAACAACAGAGGTGGGCTTATGAATATTATTTTTTCCCTGGCAATTTCTTTTTTCTGCCATCCGGCAGAGGCCTATCGTAATCCTGTTGACTGGCCTTTCTCCGTCGAATCCCCCTGGAACACACCCATTGGCAATGGGGCAATCTATCAAGAGGTTTCCGATCTATGCACTCGTTCTCTCATTTCAGAGGCCAGTAAGGCCTGGATTAATAGTGCGGAGTGGAGTCATCCCATTTATCATGCAAGTAACAATGATCCCATCGTACCCATAGTAAGAGTGGAATCGGCCAAGTATGTGGGTTTTACTCAGGCAGATGTAGACAAAGAAGGGGTTGAACAGATTCGCATTCACATTCCCGTTCATGTGAAGCCGGCCATGCCCCTAGATACCCAGACCCTAGCCACTGATGCCCATCTGCATATCATCGATCCCACTGGAAGATGGTTGGATGAAATGTGGCGGGCCTTTCCACGCAAAAGTGGCGGTTGGAATGTGGGACATTATAATCGCACAGATCTCTATGGCCCAGGGGTGCTGGCAGGTGGCGTGCGGGCCTACGGTGGCAGCGCCATTGGTGGTCTGATCCGGTCAGGTGAGTTGGCCAAAGGTATTCCTCATGCGCTGGCCATCGCGCAGCCAAGTAGTCATTTATGGCCAGGGGGGCCGGTTTGGCCGGCCAACGTCATGGATGATGGGGCCGAGAAAAATTATAAGGGCCATTATCCCATGGGACAATTGGCGGCCATTCCTCCCAATATCAATCTGCTGCACCTTAATCCTCCTTTGAGTCCGCAAGGGTTGGCGATTGGACGGGCCATGCAGGATTATGGCGTTTATAACGTGGATTCCGGCGGTTCTGTTGTGTATGCAGAAGCGACGGTGGAAAAGGAACTCGGTCAGGCGCGTGAAGATGTTCCACGTCTGTGGGCGCTTTTGCGTTGTGTGAAGAACAATAGTCCAGCTTCAGTTGGGGGTGGTGGTAGTGTTCGCCGTGCCCCTCTCGCACCGGTCTTACCTCCTTTGCCACTACCGTAATTAAAAAGATTTGAGATTATTCCACCGCGTTCTTGTTATAGAAAATCTCACGGCTTCTTTATTTTTTCCCGGAAAATCGTTTTCCTCGAAATCGTTCTCAAAAAGCATGCCTACCTTTCTCATCACATTTTGCGATGCTGAATTGAGTTTCATGGTTTTGGCAAAGATTGTATCCAGATCAAACTCCATGAAGCCTTTATCAATCAATGCATTTGACATTTCAGTGGCATATCCCTTTCCCCAAAAGTTCTTTTTAAGCCGATATCCCAATTCAATTTCCCGCAGGTTATCAGGATGCAATTTGCATGGTCTTAAAAGAAACCAACCCATAAACTGATCACTGGATTTTTCAATGGCGACCCAAAATCCCAAACGATGCTGATGTTTTTCATAGAGGGCGCAAATTTTTCCAAGGCCTGCATTCGCCTCCTCAAGAGTTGATGGTCTGCCATCGCTTAAAAAGGCCATGACTTCAGGATCGCTGTCGAGATCGAGCAGGTTGAGTTCATCGCCTATAACAAATTCGCGCAAAAAAATTCTGTCTGTCTCAAGATATTTTTTAATCATTGATCCTTCCAAGCCTACTTGAAAATCAATACTCTGATTCAGATTAATATGTAAAAGTCCAGTCAATGTCCTTAACCGGAACAAAACGCGGTTCTTTGAGGGCGGTGGCACCATCATCAAGGCGACACATTGGGCGAAGTTGGCCAATTTTTGTTTTAAATGCCAGCTTGAGATTAAGCCGCTCTTCACTGGTGATGTGTCTGGTTTCAATGACTTTTTTATAGAAGTCAAAGCTAGGTCGTGGGACGCGGGTAAAGTCGGGACTACTCCGGTCTATGGCGACAAAACCGAATTTGGGACAGTAACCATCTCCCCATTCAAAATTATCTGTCAGGGTCCAGTGAATATAGCCAAAGACTTTCACGCCTTCGCTCATGGCCTTGGAAATGGCCGCTAAATGTTCAGTGATATAGAGTGGGCGAAACCAGTCGCTTCCATCGGCAATGCCATTTTCTGTGATGATAAAAGGGATATTCTTGTAACGCTTGTTGAAGTTTTTGAGAATTTTGTATAGGCCATCGGGATAGATGCCACGACCTGAGTCGCTGTATTCATAATCTTTATCAAAGGGTACGCCCAGACCTTTAACTACTTCAATGCCATAATAGTTGATTCCCAGATAATCGAGTGTGTTGCCCAAGAGGTCCGGAAATTTGTAATTAAGTTTTTGCCAACTTACCTGGGCGCTTAACTTGGAGAAGCCTTTTTTCCCGTAATAGTAACCGACGTTGTGGGCAATACCGATCGGATAGGTAGCGCCTTTGGCATGGGCCCAAGCATAGATTTCTTGATGGGCGCGGGCCATATTTCTCAAACTCTTTTCAAAACGTCCCTGGAAGGGGCCGAGATTGAAGAGGCCGAGGGGAAATGGCTTACTGACCTGCGGCCAAATGCCCGCTACTTGAGTCATCATAATATAGATTTGTCCTTCATTGAAGGTCACGAGGTAATCGATGGAGGGGCCGAGTTCGGTTAAAACTAAAGTCCAAAAGGGTCTAAAATCCTCCACCATTTTTTTATTTTTCCAACTGCCTTGAGTGAAGGTCCAGCGGGGTTCCGAGTGATGAAAGAGAGTGAGCATGACTTTCATGCCATTTTGCTTAATCAGCCGGAGAATATATTTATAGCGTTCCACGGCCTGCCAGTTCACCTGATTTCTTTCAGGAAAAATGCGTTGCCAATCGACCCCTAAGCGAAAGACTTCAGTGCCTAAATCACGGGCCAAGGCAATTTCAATTTCTGGTTGAGTCCAAAAGCGGATCCGATCTTCTGGGTGGGGATAATTATCGAAGGCCGGAATATGGCCAGCGTTGGCAAAGTCCATCCAAATATCGGAAAGCTGATCTTCTACTTGGGATGGAGCATTGGACACTCCAAAGAAGAACTTATCTTTAAGGAGAGGCAGCGTGATGTCGCTGCCACCCCAGCAGAGGTTTACCGATAAGGCCACAATCAGGAATGCAATTTTCATAGTCATTATATTTTAGCCAATTAGATGTACGACAGGGTGGATAAATTTACAAGTGAGATGTGATTTATTATAGGGCCTTAGCGTTCGGGTTTGGAACAGACGAAATTCATGGTCTGTTTAGCGCGGGTCGGGTCGTGTAAAAAATACCTCTTTGAATCCGCACTTTTTTTAGTCGTTCTTAGAAAATTAAGATATTGCTCGGAATAACTGTGGCCGAATCTTTCCATTAACTTAGAATAATTAGCAAAGAGCCATTTTATTTCGTCACTTTCCCGTAAGGCGCAATACTGACGTAAATATGGTTTTATTGTCGTATAGATCTTCGTTTGATAGTGGGATGGGTTGAAGGACTCATCAAAAAGAGGATTGATAAATTGGCGTAAATCAATGGGACGTTCTTTGTTAACTTTAAAGATGCCATTTTCTTTTTTCATAAACGGCTGCGGGCCGCTACAAATATTTAGGGCGAATAGAAGACCTTGATAGTTGGCCTCCATATCAGCATAGGAGAAGGTATCGGAGACGGCATACCCCCACATCCACTTTTCCATTTTGATCCCCCAAGTGATTGCTTCATTGACGATAGCCAGGCGAGGATCTTTGGCTGGGAAGGTGATAGAAACTTCGGCGAGTTTATTTAAGTAGGGTAAAAAATTACTCGTTTCGACCTGGATCTTTCTAGCTCTTGCGGCCGTGAGCAGGCGTTGATAGTAGGATAATCCTACAGAGCTGAAGTGGCCGATCTTGTCTATGCCGAGATTGACATCACCAATACGGATGTTATAACCCAAAATTTTTGCTTTAAATTTAAAGACATCACGATAAATGGATTGCTGGATGGCATGCATGCGAGTCATGTTGTTATATTCTGGGATTTTTTGAATATCGTTATTATCAAGAATCCAATTTTCAATTCGCTCGCCCCACCAAAAAGCGTGATACTCTTGAAGCACATCAATGGTTGCATCTTCACAGCTCTTTGCTGCCAAGCTCGGATCGGCGTTTATGCGAGCGATGGATCGTGCAAAATTTTGATTATAGTAAGCGTTGAGAGCTTCGGATGAATCTTTTAGATCCTTTCCCCAGACCATATATTGATCAGTTTCAAGCGCTTTGGCATGATTCCAAATCAAGATGACTGTGAGGAGAAAAATAAAAGTTTTCATGGAACGCGTTTCTAATCGCGGTCGAAAACAAATTCCAGATACTAGGTAAAAAAGAAAGGGGCACACGGGTATTATACCAATTACGTAAAATAATGGGATACTAGGAAAGCGAGGCGAAACGCCGAGGCGTGCTCCTGCACGTCGCAGGCGTTGAGACCGAAGCTTGACGAAGTAGACCGTTGTTTTACGTAATTGGTATAAATCAGCTTAAAACAACCTTTAAGAATTCATTAGTTCGCGTTTCTTTGGGATTTTTAAAAATTTCGGAAGGGGGGCCCTGCTCAATAATGCGTCCACCGTCCATGAAGACTACGCGGTCAGCGACTTCGCGGGCAAAGCCCATTTCATGCGTGACCACCATCATGGTCATCCCCTCTTTAACTAAGTCTTTCATGACTTTCAATACTTCCCCTACCAATTCCGGGTCGAGTGCACTAGTGGCCTCATCAAAGAGCATCATCTGGGGATTCATGGCCAAGGCCCGAGCGATCGCCACGCGCTGCTGCTGCCCTCCCGAGAGGCTTTTGGGATAGGCGTTGACTTTGTCAGACAGCCCCACCCGCTCAAGCAGTTTAAGCGCCAAGGGCCGTGCTTCATCCCTCGATATTTTTTTTACCTGGACGGGGGCCTCTATTAAGTTTTGGATCACTGTGAGATGGGGAAATAAGTTAAATTGCTGAAATACCATGCCGATTTTGGCCCGCTGTTCGTTCATTTTTTTTTCGGCCAAGGGTTTGAGTTTATCATCAACTAAAATGGCCCCAATCATTTCACCTTGGAAGGCGATGGTCCCCTGGGAAGGTGTTTCAAGATAGTTGAGACACCGAAGCAGGGTGGATTTTCCTGACCCGCTTGGGCCAATCACGACAACCACTTCTCCTTGGTGCACGCTTAAGTCAATACCTTTCAAAACATGGTTCTGTCCAAAGTGTTTGTGCAGATTGGTAATCTCCATGATGACTGCGGTATTCTTCATTAATGGCCTCCCTTGGTCGAGAGACGAGTCTCCAACGTGCTGGCGACAAAAGTAAGTAAGACCACCACAAAGAGATAACCGAGTGCGGCCCAAAAATACACTTCCCAGGGACGTAAGTAGGTGGCCCCAATTCGTTGCGTGACGTACAGAAGTTCACTTAAGGCCACAACAGACACCAGCGAGGTATCTTTGGAGAGTGCCGCCAATTCATTCACGATGGGTGGAATGAGGCGCTTGTAGGTTTGGGGAATAATAACTCTTCGCATGGCCGTGCCATAGCTAATGCCTAAGGCCCGTGCGGCTTCCATCTGACCCTTGGGAATTGATTCAATGCCAGCGCGAAAGATTTCGGTAAAATAAGCGGCAGCGTTGAGGGAAAGGGCCAAGACTCCGGCCGGAAAAGAATCCAAACGCAGATCAAGCAGGGGAGGAAGGGCAAAATAAATAAAGAGAATCTGTAACAGAAGTGGAGTCCCGCGAAAGAGAGTGATGTAGACAGTGGCGAGGACACGCAGCGGTTTTAGGGGAGAAATGCGAAAAAGCGCTCCCATCATTCCAAGTAAAAGCCCAAAGAAACCGCTTATGACGGTCAGTTCGAGCGTTATTTTCATGCCTACCAATAAACGCGGAATGATCTGAATCGAAAATTGCCAGAAGCTTAATTCGGCACTGTCCATATGCTATAAATCACTTTGTGAGATTAGGTTTCTTTGAAATATCGGTGTTAAACCATTTCATGGAGATCTTGCTAAATGCCCCATCTTTTTTAACATCGGCCAGCGCCTGGGAAATTCCTTGCGTCAGACTTTGATTGTCTTTCCTGATGGCCATGCCGATAGGTTCTGGCACGACAGCTTGTCCAGTCACGGCAAAAGTTTTGGTATCTTTGGCGGCATAATAGCGACCAACGGGTTCGTCAGTTACAATGATGTCAGCTTGATAGGCCTTCAACGCACTAAAGGTATCCGTGGCACCTTTAAAGGCCTTGAGGTCCTTAATCGCAATTCCTTTCTTTTGCATTTCTTGCACTGCCGCCATAGAGGTGGTGTCGGCCTGTACCGCGATCACTTTCCCGGCCAGTTGAGTTTCATTGGTAACAGGCGCATCTTTTTTTCGGGTGACAAAGACTTGTCCCATTTGCATATATTCCACAAAATCTACTTTTGCCGCACGTTCGGGCGTAATGCTCATGGAAGAAATGATGACATCGTAGCGATTAGATACCAGCCCGGCCAAAATTCCGTCCCAGCTCATCACCACAAATTCGGCACTAACACCAAGCTTTTTGGCCAACTCTTGCGCCAGCTCAACATCAAATCCTACCGGTTTTCCATCAGGAGTTTCATATTCCATCGGAGGGTAGGTGACATCAATGGCAATGCGAAGTTTTCCACTTTTTTTAACTTGTTCCAGCGCGGTGTCTTTGGTTGGAGTGGCCCAAAGTGCAGTTGAAAGAAAAGTTAATAAAACACAAGACAGGATACATTTGTTTAAAAGCATAAAGGTTCTCCAGAAGAAATGGCAAAGTTGAACAACTTAGAATGAGTAATTTCTAACCCGATTTTTCGAAAATGCAAAGTATTATCATGGCCAACTTCGTGGAGCGCACTTATTAATTTCGTGCGAAGCCAAGTGGTTGGCCACTTCGATGGCATCTTCCTTGAGATAATAGTGCTTATTAATAACTTCATCGTTAATAGTCACCTGATAGATGTCGTCCTGATAGTGACGCTTGAGGGCACATACATCCTTGCTTTGAACAAATGGCCCGCTACTGCAACTTGTAAACAAGATAAGCAGGCCAGCAAAAAGAAAAAATGGACGTCTATTAATACTTTTATAAATCGAATTCGTATTCAGCACAATCACGCTCCCTTCTAAATCGTTCCGGAGAAAAGGAACCAGGAATAACTTTGTAAAACCAATAATAGCAGCGGTTTTCTTTGCGCATCTGTTTTCGTTGTTCTTTGGCCTCGCGTATATCCACTGGATCGGGGCCTTCTTTGTCTCTGTAGATAATTGTGACAGTTTCTTTTGTTATTGCGGGGGGAGCGATGGGGGCCTGTGTTGGTGTTGTGATCTGGGCGGGAGGTGTTGCCTCTGCATCCTGGTCGTCATTTTGAGTGGAGGTCGCAACTAAGATGCCAGTAGCAGCGCCTGTCAGAAGTCCAATACCCGCTCCGACACCTGCGCCAATTCCGGCCCCCACTTGGCTTAGCGTCGAGCTAAGGCCTGCCCCCAGATCCTGTAAGATGCCCTTGGCGTCCATTAGATCAGGTAAGAAGGCTTCACTCGCATCGAGCATTTTTTTGACTGTCTCGGCAGGCAGTGTTTTGACAGATTGCCAACCTTGGTCTTTGGCGATTTGTTGGGTATTAAAATATTGGCCTTCACTCACATCAAAAGATTTAATTGAAGTGCCAAGTTGTGAAGCATCGGCGGCGATCTTTCCTTTGAGAAGAAGAACGTCGGTAGTCATTTTATCTTGAACCATATAAGTATTGGTCAAAAATTCTGTTCCTCGGACTCCGAGGGCCACAGAGGTAGTTCCCATCTTGATGCTCTCCCCCTCCCTGGCCTTTTTTTGCACGGCCGTGCGAAGCTTCCCTTTGATGAGTTCGAAGACTTCCTGGCGGAGACCATTGTCGTTCGAGATCTGGACAAATTTAAAACTGGCTTCTGGGCCTAGTTGAATAATGGTGTCGTCATTCATTGTAATTTTAATAAAAGAAGCCAGGGCAGTGTGGACAATATCGAATTCAAAAATTTCATCACTTTGATGAACAGGGACTTTGATGCCCTTGCGTTCGACTTCGGCCCGGCCTTTCAACAGAGTTACTTTGCCAATACTGGCATGAGCAAGCGGGATAAAACTCAAGGTAAAGGCCAGGAACATGGCCAAAATAGATCGAAACATGTATCTCTCCTGATTCTTCCAATATTATACTTAACAATTAAGGGGTCGCCATCGCGAAAAAATTAAATATAAATGACCGAGGCTTAGGGTCATGTTCTCAAAGGCACCTTCTGGGAGGATTTTACTTATGGATTGGAAGATTTTTGTGGCAACTTTTATGACAATTTTTGTGGCCGAGATTGGAGATAAAACCCAGTTTGCGGCCCTCGCCGCCGCTTCACAAACCAAGTCAACCCTGAGCGTTTTATTGGCGACAGTTTTGGCCTTATCATGCGCCGGTACTATCGGAGTCTTGGCCGGCAGTCTTATCGGGAACTTTATTGATCCGGCCAAGATGCGCTATGTTTCCGGCCCTTTGTTTGTCTTGATGGGGTTTTGGATTCTTTTTCGCGGATAGAGATTACGGTGAAAATGCTCATGAACATTCTTGTCTTCTTGATCTTTGCCGGTTGTGCCAGCACTGTCCGCGTTCCTACCAATTCTTTTATTCGATCGGAAAATGTGGGGCAAGGAGGAGCTTCGATAGAAACTTTTATCACGCAGGCCACGCGTCTCCAGGTGGCACAAGACTTGCGTGCCGCCCCTATCGACGGCACACCTCGCGCGGATGACACTGTGGCGCTAGGATTGCACGGGAGTCTCGGATTTTTGAAGGCCTTAGAACTCTACTGGGGCTGGGTTCCCGGTGGCCCAAATAGTGCCGGACTAAAATTGCAATTATGGGGTGAGAGTATCCGTGCGAGCAAGGCAGGAAATTTCTCTCTATCCTTGGCCCTAGGTACGGGGCTCTATGTCGCCGCGGGAGGAATTCCCTCAGAGTCCGTTCAAGCAACTGCACCCACAGAACGTCGAGGTTTTATCATTGAGTATGCCAGTCCCCATGGTGAACTCTCTTTCGGTTATAGGCCCTTTGATATTCTCCTGCTTAATATGGGATACTATCATTCTAGGATCAGTTATGTTGTCACCTTCGATGAAGGGATCAAGGATGTCTACGACCAGCGTGGAACTTTGACTATCGTTCACTTGGGTGCCAACGTGAAGTACAGTTTTTTAATCTTTGGCTTAGATATTGCTAAAGCGCAACTCACTTTTGGGCCGCTTATGAATTCTGAGTTGAGTTTTGGATTTAACAGTGCCTTAGTTTGGTAATAGGAAAGGAGGGCGGTTTGAAGATTCTTTTGGCCTTGCCTCCCATGGCACAATTTAACATGCCTTATCCCTCTACCGCTTATTTAACCTCTTATCTCATGAGTGTAGGGCATGTGGTGACGCAACGAGATTGGAGTGTCGAACTCTTGCGAAGACTCTTATCGCGAGAGGGGCTCACACGGATTAAGCAAGTTCTTTTAAACCGTCCCAAAAAAGATCGTTCAGAGACGGTCAACTTTTTTCTCGATTGTTTTATCGATTACAAGCAAACGATTGAATCAGTGGTGCATTTTCTACAGGGGAAGGACCCTTCCTTGGCCTTGCGTTTAGCGGCACGTAATTTTGTGCCGGAAGGCCCACGCTTTATGACCCTTAATGGAGATGACCAACAAGAACTGATGCCTTTCTTTGGCAGTATGGGGACTCAAGATCAGGCCAAGTATATCGCCAGCCTTTATATCGATGATATTGCCGATGTCATTCGACAAGGAGTCGATCAAGATTTTGCCTTTGCCCGTTATGGGGAAAAATTGGCCTCTTCCATGACCTCATTTAATCCCCTCTTCGATAAGTTGAAACGGCCAACGGTGATTGATCAGATTTTAGAGGAGATAGTGAGTGAGGAGATCAAAACTCTCTCACCGGAGGTGGTGGGGCTGTCAGTACCTTTTCCTGGAAACTTATTGGGTGCCTTGAGGATAGGTGCCTTGCTTAAGAAAGAGTGGCCGGCGATTAAAATTGTAGTTGGAGGGGGCTTTGTTAATACTGAACTCCGCCAGATGGAAGATGTTCGGCCTTTTCAATTTTTTGACTATTTGGTTTTTGATGATGGCGAACGGCCGCTGGAAAAACTTCTATCCCATCTTCAAGGCAAATTACCTGCTCATGATTTACTCCGAACATGGTCTTTGAATCAAGGTGAGATTGTGAGAATGAATATGGTTGGGACGAAGTCCGATTTGGCATTTAAGGATCATCCCGGGCCAACATTCCAAGGTCTTTCGATGCAGCACTATATCTCAATGTGTGAAATGCCCAACCCCATGCATCGCTTGTGGAGTGATTTTCGCTGGAACAAAATAATGCTGGCCCATGGCTGTTACTGGAAGAAATGCACCTTTTGTGATGTTTCTCTCGCATATATCGAGCGTTTTGAACCGGCCCCCATCATACGCTTGGTGGATCAGATGGAGAGGATCATAAACGAAACAGGGCAGAGTGGTTTTCATTTTGTCGATGAGGCCGCGCCTCCTGCCTTACTCAAAGCGCTGTGTACTGAAATTTTACGCCGCGGCCTCAAGGTGACCTGGTGGGGGAATTTGCGTTTTGATCCTCAATTTAGTGCAGAGATGTGTGAACTTATGGCCGATGCAGGCTGCGTGGCGGTGACAGGAGGAGTTGAGGTCGCCAATAAAAGGGTCTTGGAGCTGATTAATAAAGGTATTACGCTCGAGCAGGTAGCGCGTGTTAGTAAAAATTTTTCCGCCGCCAAAATTTATGTTCACGCCTATCTCATGTATGGTTTTCCCACTCAAACAGTGCAAGAAACCATAGACGGGCTAGAAGTCGTACGGCAACTCTTTCTGCAACAGTATATTCAATCAGCGCACTGGCATCGTTTCGCTTGTACCGTTCATGGCCCGATAGGAAAAAATCCTGATAAATTTGGAATCAAACTCTTGCCTTTGAAGACTCCCAAAGAAGGTCTTTTTGCTTTGAATGAAATTCCCTTTCAGGATGATACGGGCATTGATCACGACGGCCTGGGCGAAGGATTACGCCTGGCGCTCTATAATTACATGTTGGGCATCGGTCTCGATTTTGATGTACGTGAATGGTTTCATGAATGGAGTGGTGACAAAATACCCAAAACGACTCACCCAAAAAATTGGCTTAAATCACTTTAATCCCAAACTCAGGTTAAGAGTTGGGACAACACTTGAGTTGTGATTTTGGCCTTCCGGCCCGATTACGCTACATTTGGAATTTTTGTAAAGGCGTTGATAGCGATCGAGATTATGGGTAGTCAGAAATCCTCCACACGAAACGCCTTGTTCAAGTACTTTTTGATAAGTCTCGATGTTCACTGGTTGCACACTATAAAAATTGTCCAACATAATAAGAGTCTTGGGCATGGGAATATGGCCGGCCAAGGCCTCCCGCAGCGTTTCGAAAAGCCCAGCATAACCACCACTATGCGAGGCCACGCTATATTGCTTGAATTCGCCTAAATTATATTTTTGGTAGAGCGCCTCAATTTCTAGAATGGAACTTTGGTCGAGTCCCAAATGCGAAGAGCCCATGACAATCACTGGGCGTTCAAAACTATTGAGTTGATAGGCCTCAAGGGCAAGATTGGCCGCGATCATTCGGGTATTGATTGATTCAACATGTCCACTTCCCTGATAGAGACCGCGAATAAAGACCAAGAGGGGAGGTGAGTTGGTGGTGATGAGTGGATAGCAAAATTTACCCATGTCCCGGAAAGCAACACACTCAACGCTTTGAGTGTGGCCGAACGCAATTAAGGAGATAAAAGGCGTTAAAAGAAAACAAACTTTAATAAAAGAAAGATGGTGGTCGATACGTATATAATTAAACATAAGAGAAAAGTCTAAAATAGGGGACTGATTTTGTCTGGCCTTTTTTATTCTCTGTTTTCGCTGATGCTTTTGGCCACCATTCTGTCGAATGTCGATGCCACTACGCGCACTGATCGCTGGGGGAAAGGTTGGAGTGACGATGACAGAGACTGCCAAGATACGCGCGCCGAAATGTTAATAAAAAATTCCAAAGATAAAATCAAGTTCAAACGTGTCGGAGGCGTTTACGATCGAGAGGATGCCGACCGTGGCAATCAAGCCATGTCAGGCAAAAGTTTTTGCCACGTCACTCAAGGCGAGTGGTTTGATCCCTATACAGGTAAAACGCTTCGCCTGGCCAATGATCTGGACGTTGATCATGTGGTTCCCCTCAATCATGCCTGGCAGATGGGAGCAGCAAAATGGCCGATGGCCAGACGACGTGCTTATTACAATGATTGGGATAATCTCATCCTAGTGAGCAAAGGAGAGAATCGGAGCAAGGGAGACAAGGGTCCCCTCGAATATCTTCCACCGCGAGAAAGCTTTCTCTGTGAATATGTACAGCGCTGGGAATTTATCAAAAAAAAATGGGGACTCAACATACCCAGGGCCGAGGCCCAGAAGATTGCTGAAGTTAAATCTCATCATTGTAAAGCGATTCATAGATAGTGATACCAATTACGTAAAACAACGGTCTACTTCGTCAAGCTTCGTCTCAACGCCTGCGACGTGCAGGAGCACGTCTCGGCGTTTCGCCTCGCTTTCCTAGTATCCCATTATTTTACGTAATTGGTATAAGCTCTTACGCTACCCAATTTTTTCTACGCACAAAGATGACTAATCCTACAAGAATCATGGTCATGATCATAAGAGTAATAAAAAAACCATAGGGATGGTCGAGAAAAGGCATATGTTTAAAATTCATGCCATAGACTGAAGTTATAAAAGTTAAAGGCATGAAAAAAGCGGTGAAGATGGTGAGGGTTCGTATGACGTCGTTTAGTCTGAAGCTGTTGAGAGATAAGGTAATTTCCAGCATGGAGGTGGTCTGGTCGTTTAAGACTTTAATATTGTCATTAATTTGGAAGACGTGATCACGGATGTCATTAAAGTACGGCCGTAACTCTTCTTCAAAATAGTCACTCTGAATCAGGTTTAAGATGAGTTCGTTTAAGGGAATAGTATAATGCAAGAGTTGGTGGAGCTGCTGCCTTATATTGTGAACTTGAAAAAGCTGTTGAAAGATTTTTCTGCGCGTTTTTTGAAATAAGCTTTTTTTGCT
The DNA here is from genome assembly GCA_964359085.1 of uncultured Bdellovibrio sp. Taxonomy (GTDB): domain Bacteria; phylum Bdellovibrionota; class Bacteriovoracia; order Bacteriovoracales; family Bacteriovoracaceae; genus GWA2-49-15. The sequence goes on from CAYHRT010000003.1 coordinate 27,389, forward strand.
CAGGCGAGTTTCTAATTCTGTGTCCACCTGATAGAGACGAGCTTCGACGGTGGCGATGGCGAGGAAATAGTGGTCGACAATACAATCGAGAAGATGGTGAAAAAGTTTTTCCGAATTCGGCCATTTGCTTTTATTTTTTTGTATTTTCAGCCGTTCGATTAATTTGTTGAAAATATCGGAATATCCTTCTTTGAAGGACAGCACCACATTGTTTTTAATGACCAGGCCAATTTGGTTGAATTCTATACTCTCTTTTTCTGGATTGAAGCTCGGCTCTTTCAAAATTACATAGCTATAATTTGTTCCATCTTCAAATTTGGGGCGTCCATGGACATTGACGATATCTTCGAGGATAAGCACATCAATAGAAAAATTCTTCCCAATTTCTTCAATAACTTGCACATCATGTACACCTTGAACGCTAATCCAATGGAGACCATTTTGTGGGAGAACCAAAGGGAAGTCCTTCATGCTGAGTGGTCTGCTTTCAACTCCCTGTTCAAGCAAACTGATGATAGCAATTTCAACCGGCCTATCAGTTTTTTTTCCGGTGTAAACCACCGAACCCGGTGCCAGACCTACTTTTTGAATGGGAGTGAGATGATTGCGCATATATTTAGTGGGTAACCGTATCGCCCCGGAAGATCGGCGCCGTGTCGTTGTAATTGCCTGGTGTTAGAGTTGGGTAACGGGTAACCCGGCAAGCGCTGATTTTGGAACTTTCTTC
>CAYHRT010000003.1:28125-41460 GCA_964359085.1 uncultured Bdellovibrio sp.
TTGCTCATCCTCCAAAATACGACAACTACATGCCATCGTCAGTTCATATGTTACGTTAGAATCCGTACTGGCGTTGGTCCCCGCAAGGCAATTTGTCTGGGCAAAACATACCCGCTCATCAGCACAGTCTGAGGAGGTACTGTGATTGGATAGATCATGCATGATATCAGTGACACGAGTAAGTGACGTGCACTGATCTAAGAAGGCACGGTCTGGACTCCCTAGACGGTCAGGTGTTTCGGGCATGCCTGCACCATTCCCGCACCTGTCTCTTGAAACAGCGCCTGCAACAGTAATATCTGCTCCGGGAGTCAAATTAGTAGTCAGCGCTGAGGTACCAGAATTGGGGAGATATCCCTGGTAAGTTACGTTGCCCTGTCTGCAGCGAACCACGACACTTCGGCATCCTGCTTCTGATGTGCTGCCTGAATCTGAGACCACCTTGCATTTTTTCTTAGGAGGGAGAGCGGCGATACGAATTTCATTGATCCTGTCTTCCAGGTGCTGGCAGGCGGTATTGCGGTGACTGCCATTGCAAAATTGAGCAATGGTAGCATTTAAGCGTGTATACTTTTCGGTTGTCATGTCTCGGACAATGTCATCTAAGTTATCCCGACTGGCCTCCAAGCATGCTTGAGTAAGATTGTTGATCCCTTGGACACAGAGTCCTCTTTCAGGATTGGCGGTGGCATAGACTCTGACCGATGAGCCAGGGCGAACAGTCTCAGATGTATTTGCAATGGTCCATGTGCCAGTCAAGGCCTTTCCCTTCCCAAAAAGATCGGGGTTACAGCGGTAAGCATTGCTCTTCCCGCATTCATTATAGCTCGCGCCGGCCGAGCGCGAGCTGCTGAGCCACGGTGCCTGACAAGTCCCCGCCTGGATGATGGAAGGCCAACCTCCGTAAAGACAATTCAAAGTGCCATCAACCGCCCACACACTGTCGATGGCAAAACGATTGAAGAAATCTTTGAGAGGGAAAGTTTGTGAGACCCCTTTTTCTAGAGGAAGAGTGCCGCCATACTTCAGCAGGGTCTCCTCATCGAGTGCTTGATTAAATTGGGCATAAGCTCGATAGAGGGCCATTTTTTGTTTGGTCGAAAGCTTTTGGTAACCCTGCAAGGTGTAGTCAAAAGAGGTCAATTTCTGAATATCGATACGTTTGGTGAAGCTGACGTTGCCATGTTGGACCAGCCGCATATCCTTGGGAAAGAATTTTCGTTCGACCTTGTGAATTTGGCCGAATTTGTCTTTAACCTCAACTTCTTGAGAACTAACCTTCTGTACACGACCAGTAATAACCACGCTATCGATGATGGCACCATAGTTATGACAAAGAGGAAAGGCGAGGAGGGTGAGTGTTATGAGTATTTTCATTTTCTATCCTTTACTTCTTTTACTTCTTTTTAATTTAATTAGGGTGTTCCAATATTGGTACAATTCGGTGGAGCGGAATTCACGCTTCTGCATTCCCGTCCACATCGACTATTGTAGGCTTGGGTACCGGAGCAATGACTATTGATATAGGTAGTTGCCCGACGCACGCGACAAGCATAATTGTTGGTGCTGGTGGTTCCGTCGCACAGACAGCGTCCTGAGACGTCATTGCTGCAGTTTTGGATGCCGGGATTATTGGGAGGTTGCAGCCTGGACATTTGGCAGTTGCGATTAGTGGCCAAATCTTCAGGGCATTGAGTGGTATTTTTGGGAATGTAGCACTTGACCATGGCAACGATTTGTTCTGGCGTCGAAGTTTCAGGCAGGGTTACCGTTTTTACTGCTGGCCCAAAACAGATTTCAAAATTTGAACCACAATTGGCGAAGCCAGATGACAGTGTTCCAGTTTTTAAGATGGTAGGGACTCCTTGCCAGGTAAACCCTGAAGGTACAGCTCCGCTAGCATGCGAAGCTTCGATAAAATAATTTCCACATTTGTCAGCGTTAAGAAGCATAAAGGACGATCTCTCATAATATTCTTTGAGGGCGGTGCAACTGGTGCGGCAGAGCGCTTCATTCCTGGTGGAACCTGTTACGCAAGCAGTGGAGGCGCTATCCATAGCGGTAATGATTTCCGGCCTTAAACAGCGGGCCATAGAAGTGTGCCAAGTTTTGTCGGGGGCGCATACACAGTCATTATTGTCGTTGCCTACAACCTTATTGTTTTCGCAGCGGGTGCAACTATGAGTAGTTACATTCCAAGATTCTGCACCCGAGGTACTTTCCGCCGTACATCTATGCACACACACATTGGCATTATTTCTTTGTAGGTAGACATGACTGCATGCCTCAGGAATTGCGGTGATTGGATTATTGAAGAGGTTATAAAGTTGTCCATAGGGTCCGATCTTATAGGCAACACCGGTTGTAGTGGTACAAATCTCAACACCAATCTCCGGGCCGGAATCTGAGGGGGGTATAATTATGTCATAATCTGGAATTGGTGTTCGCCTCTCTGCCGTCGGACAAGTTACAAGAGCGATGCAACTGTTGCCCGTTACACCACGGATCTGTCCCGATGGGCACAATTGACAACTTGCACTCTCACCTTCGCCCGACCAAATATGGTAGGTATTGCTACATCGATGGGTACACGTTGATCCACTCACCGTCTCAAAACTTTGACATGCTGGAGGATCAGCTTTGGCAGATTGAATCATGCTAAATGAAACAGTCCATGAGCAAAAAAGAAGTAGCAAAAAGTATGCTTTCATTTTTATTTGTCCTGATTAAGGTGAGAACAGATAACCCAACGGCTTATTTGATTTTAATAAGGGACCGAGGGATGTGCTATAGCGAACTAAACCAGGCCATTTTTGCCTCAGAACTTACAACAGCGAAAACCTGTTTCATAGGATCGAAAACTACTGGCATGATTGGGATTATTAAAGCGGCAAGATGGCCGATCATTTTTATAGCATTTGGACCAGTAACAACCCTTAACGGTATGGCCATTGATTTTGCCATCCACCCCGCTGGGAATTTTGCGCGTATTCTTCACCCACTCGGCGGCATTGCCGGTCATATCAAAGACACCCTCGTCAGACGTACAGTCAGGGCGTTTGCCACTTGATTCCGATTGATTCAGGTAATTGACGTGGTCGCGTGCCGCCGGGTTTAAGTCAGGATTGATAGGATTGTAGCGTGCTACTAGGGGCCAGGAAGGGGAGCGCCAAACTTTGTCGTCGTTACAGACGCCTTCCCGATATTCCGGGCCATAAGGAAAGGGAAAATTTTGCCGGCCCTGACAGGCCCGTTCCCAGGCAACATCACTACATAGTTCTTTTCCTTGAGATTTACAGTAGGCCTCGCCTTCAAGCGCCGTGCGTGCCACGAAGGGGCGTTCCCCTGGCCGATTGGGGGCCTCATACTGATCAATGCAAAAACTTTCATGCTCTTTTTTGATTTGAATCATGCCAGTAGGACAGACCTCTTGGGTTTCTGTTTCCATTTCTGTTTCTGCAGGGCGCCCCAGGTATTCAAAGTGCATGGTATCTTGCAGGTCCGGGTCCCGGCCCAGCCAATAAAAACCAAAGCGTTCAAAGGCCTTAATGGTGCAGGCGGGAAGTTTAGTACGTTCCCAGGCGTTCAAATCGGGAATTTGGCATGAGGGGTGGTCGCTCCAAGGTTTTACACAACCACAACAAGGATTAATGCTGGGATCGATGTCAATCGCCAATCCAAATAAATGGTTGGATAACTCACCTCCGCGATAGGAGTTTATGGTACGAAAGGTGCTCAGGTTTTGAGCGAAGTAGGGAGTGAGAAGACAGTCTTGTTGAATGGCCTTTTCCACACAGCTCAGAGGATGCACAACTTTTTTATGAACTTTGGCCGGTAGTCCGAGAAAGATCACCTTCTGAACATTGTTCCCTACGGGGATTGGATTGACGTTGCGATAAGGGCCATCAGGAAAGTGACCATAGTGGAGAATGCGATATTGGATCGAAGTCTTCAGTGCTCCATCAGGGTCAAGACTGCGCTTAATCACATCACGTTTTAAGAAGTCTTGCGCTTCTTCTTCCATACAATCAAGATCTTGAGCAGAAGCTGAATTTAAGGCCATAAACATTAAGATGCTCGTGATGATCTTGGTCTGGACGAACGTCATTGACGGACTCCTGTAAAATGCGTTTGACTAATGCGCGATTCATACTGTCTTCGAGGCATTCGTGCAAGTGATAAAAGTCTATAGCGTTCTGGTTCTTTCAATTTTGTTGTTCATTCCCAAGGCCGAGTCAGGTCTTCGAGATCAGTTTTTACAGCTAGATGGCGAAGCGCGAGAAAGTTTTATTCTGCAAACAGTTCGTGATGACCAGGCCTTTCCTGCTTGGAAAGAGTTTGTTCCCGTCACGGTTAATTCCAAGACACACTCAGTAACTTTTTATGTCTCTCCCGACTATCTGCAGTTGGGAGACGAACAGGAATTTTTTTGGGCCCCTCTTCAGTTTTACTCCGTCAAGAAGCTCATGGCCTCAATGAGGATTCTTATCCCCACCGTTAAAATGGTGAACATAATCTATCAGCAGGCCCAGCTTAAAATTTGGTCTAAGACCATGTCGTCCGGGCCGGAGATGACGACGTCGCCAATATTTTTAGAGCACAGCGATTTGTTGCTCACGCAACTAATGGAGCGGGGAATAAGTTATCCATGCCACTGTTTGAGTGCGGGACATAAAAAAGATTATGTCTTAACTAAGCGTTTGCTAGAGCGACCCCATCGTGAGGCCATCTATGGTTGGTTTAGAAGGGATGGTTCTGTCATTCAACCGTTGAATATGGCCCATGATGATCATTGGGTTGATTATTCTCATGGATTTCGTGCCGTGGCCCGAATGGGCGTGGTGGATGGTGTTGAAATGTCTTTGGAGGAGATTTTACGTCACCCGGTTCTCTCGCAATTATTGAGCGATGAAGGGCCCATTGACGTTGCTAAAATTTTTAATAATTGGCCTTCATTTTAACTTGATCGAGCACTTCTTTGAAGTGTACCAACATTTTGTCTTGATCAATCATATCCTGGCCCAACATAAAATCCTTATGTGCCAAAGCATAGGGAAAAACTAGTTCATTCTTTTCTAGTGCCACAGAGCCTTTGGTGTATCCAAGTTTTTTAATGGTAAACTCGTACTTCAGTTCTAATTTACCCGCCTGGTTTTTTATGAATAGGAGAAGTCCTTCGGTGCTAGAAAATTCCTTAGAAGCGGGAGGAGTCATTTTGATCTGGATCATGTCTTTACTTTGGCGCAATTCTTTTGCTTTAAAGCGGAAAAAATTTTCAAATATTTTCAAATATTCTTGAATGATGAATCCAGGGCCGACCGTAATGAGGAGATGTCCGCCCTTGGTTTTATCTCCTAAATTTCCAAAGACTAAGAAGAGTGATCCTGACTTGTCGGTAATGGGGGCCGTTTCTACTAGTGGGATCGACCAGGCGAGTTCACTGATCTTGCCTGCCGCGAGTTCCGTATTCGCTTCAAAAGTTTGAGTGGTAAAAGCGGTGAACGCCTTGGGATCGCTGGCCTTGACTTTTTTATAGGTTCCATGGGCCAAAGTAATGCCTACTTGCGCCAGATTCACGCTGCTAGGCCCTTGATTATTGACATTGAGTTTACCACGCAGTGTTTGTCCCGGTGTCCAGGATTCTCCCTCTATATCAACGTGAAACTGTAAATTGCCCTGAAAAACCGTACCTTTCATTTGCTTGCCTTTCTGAAAGAAATCCAAAACTCAAATTGTTACCAAAAGAGGCACGATATTGTCATCTCAAAATATTGCGTAAATAATACATACATCTGGCCTTTGAAGCTCCTTCGTTTTATGCCTGTGTGTAAAAATAGTCAGGGGTTTTTATGTTTTTCTTCCTTATTGCGATGGCATTTAATCTCTCAGCTCAAACAATCAATCCCCCTATCAAGCTGGCCACTTACAATCTGGGTTTGGCCCATGGATTTGTTGATTTAGCGGAAGAACGGCAAGCACAACTGACAAAAATCCTGCCCCAGGTTTCTGCCGATGTTTTTTGCTTGGAAGAAGTCTGGTTAAAAAAAGATCGTAAGGCCATTGCGCGTGCTATGCGTATTCAATTTCCATACTCAGTTGTACCCAGAATTGAAAAGGCTAAGGCCAACCATGCTCCTGTTTGTAAAATTTCAGATTTGTTCGGTCAGGATGCCAGTGGCGACCCCAAAATCGTCACTTGCTTTCAGACCAAATGTAAGGGACTCCAAGGGCAAGCTTTCACTAGTTGTGTCATTAATGATTGTCGTACTTCGCTTAATAATTTGAAGCAAACCAAACGGCAGTGTGCTCAGGCGCTTATGGCCCAGGTAGGCAAAAATCCTACTGTGGCGATGCTAAAACTCATCTCTCCTTTAAAGAAAGTAAGCCTCTTTACGTATAAGGGAAGCAATGGGCTTATGCTTTTTTCCAAATATCCGTTTATAAAGCATGGTTTGACCAGCATGCGTGAGCTTTCTACTTTAACTAGGCGAGATTTCCTTTATGCCGAAGTCGATCTGCCTGGTGGCCCACTCTTTGTTGGGTGCACTCATCCTAGTGCCAATCTCTCTCAGTCGGCACCCTATACCGGGCCCTTTCGTGATTGGGAAGAAGAGAATGCTCAGCAGATGAAATTTATCGATGAAAAGATTTCTCAGTTGGCCAATTCAAAACCCATGGCGATTTTAGGCGATTTTAACTTTGGCCCCACTTTTTCAGAGCAAGAAATTGTTGGGGAGTTTGAAAAAAATTATTGTGATTTTATGGGTAATCAGTATCTTGATCCGATTGCCTGGCCAAAATATCGTGCTTGTACCTATTGCAATTCAAACTCACTCAATAAACCAACCGATAGCAGTAATCTCATTGATCATATATTTTTGAAGAATATTGCGCCTGAGCGGGTTCTTAATGCCTCAATTTTTATGACAGAAAAATTGCAGCTTGAGCGCGATGGCGACATGACTTTAACCCATTTATCGGATCATTTCGGAGTCTTGCTAGAATTGCACTATTAACCTAACGTAATGGACTCGCCCCCTGCTATTTATCACTCATCCCAAGATTTTCGCGCATAGATTGTACTTTGTATTTATTGATATAACTGTAGGTCAAGATACTATCTTGATCAGTATTTTACCTTGGAGGGGAAAAAATTATGAGAATTAAAATTTGGTTTTTTGCTTTTGCCTTATTATGTTTGGTGCCATTTGCCATGGCGAAGGAAAAATATTCAAGAGTATCAAGTGTAGAAGAGTACGATAGTATTGTGGTCTCATTTGCAAAGGGCTCTCATAAGCTCCCTGGGAAACATGTTGAAATGCTGAGAGAACTTGTGCGGAAAGCTCAGGCGAGAGGAAATATCTCAAAAATTGAAATTGCCGCCTGGTCAGATAAGGAGCATCCTTCGACTGGAACTTTATCAAAAGCTGGCCGGACATTAGCAGATAAACGTCTAAAAACGGTCAAGGATGTACTTCGAAGGGACATCGGAAGTATGAGTTATATCGGGACGTATAATATGGCAGAGAATGCACACTGGCTTGGCCGCGTTTTCAATACTTCCGAAGCCGAACTCGATGCTGTCTTTGCTAAAAAGGAAGTTGGGGCCTTAGATCGCCAGGATTTTAAATTAATCAAAAGAGATGGCAAACCTTCCAAAGCGGTTGTCATATTCAAGATTCGCAAAAAATAAAAACGGTTCCGCAGAAGAGTCACGGAACCTTCTGCGAAACTTTCTGCGCGATTTTTGGCCGTGCTCTGATTAGAAGGATATCAAGCCACTGTTTGAGTTGATTTGAAAGGTGCTGTGCTTTGAATGCCTGACAGGAATGAGAATCTAACAATTCTTTTTGCCAGATATAGGCGGCAAAGGATTCGGCAAACCATTCATGGACATTAGTCTGCGCGTATTCACTCACAAATTCTTCTTGTGGCCCATTGGTTGGGCCAAAGAAGATGGTACTCCAAATATCGCCATCCGAGAGTGTTGGCAGATTCCATCGGCCAAGTTGTATCGCTTTTTCTCTCAATTCATCCGCTGTAACGATTTCAAACAGGAGAGCGTGCCCCAGCTCATGCAAGATTGAGGATACAAATTTACATTTTTGTATCTTTGATAAGCGATTTATCCCAAGGCCTCTTTTTCCTGGAATACTAATGGCATGGGCCGTGGGGTGATAGGCAGCGGCCTCTGAATTCAAGCCTCGATGTCCAAAAGCATAGAGTACATTAAATCCCCTGACTTCTTTTTTCCAATTCCGAACGGAGTCGAGTCGAAGAGTAGAATAGGTGGCGGCCAAAGTGTCGACAAGATGCTCGTCGGTATGATCGATAGCCAGTACTCCCAGATCCAGCAAGAGCTTTTTTTGCCAGCGTCCTTTCTCGCCTGCCATTCGGAGATGGGCCGGAACGAATCCGCGCGGACTGTCATCAATATTTCTATAGGGGTCTGGATCAACCAGATTTGGCAGTCCATCACCATCGATATCGGGATCAAGAGGAAAGAGAGTTCGACTGGGACGACCATCAACGATGGCAGTCCAGTCAGGGAGGCCATTCCTATCGGTGTCGAGAAAAATGAATTGTCGAATACACTCTAGCCACCGCATGCGCTCACTTTCATCCTGCAAAAACTCTATCTTTTCTTTCCACACCTCTACGGCCTTCTCAAGCTCAAGCGGAATAGGTTTGGATTTAATGGAATTGTTGTCAAGTTCGATGGGCGGTAAATCTTTTGCAAGATGCACGCGGAAACGCGCACAAGCCGGTTGCACAGCTTCGAGACCTTCCGCACGTGCTGATGGGAGCCAAATGATAAGAGATAAAAATAAAAAGATGCAAAATTTCAAGATTAAATTATCAGTTAGAACTAAATTTTGTTCAAGTCATTTCATTGAACCCAGGCGGGAATACCTTTTCTTTTCAGTCGGACTGCGCAATTTGCACCTGAAGAATAGGGCCGCTAAGATTAAAGGATGAATGAAATCGGGACACAAACGATGTACAGGAGTACAAGTGCCGACATAAGCAGGAGCGATTGTCGGCCAGAATCTCTTGATAAGGCCAATGCCTATTATGTGCATGTTACTATTCCGTCGATTCCTAAGTCGGCAGTGGCGGATAAAGATGAAGCCGAAGAGGTGTCTGGGCCCGCTAATTTCTTGCAGCTACAAGATGACTATCTTTTTTGGGGTCCATCTTTACTTCGCTATTTTCCTCGAATCGAGCGCTGGTTTTCAGTCGATGCACGTCAATTTGAGAGGTCTATAATTTATCGACTGCGGTATCTTTCCCATTTGGTCTATAGAAACCCTTCGGATGAACAAACATCCTTGCAGCAATTAGAAATAGAGTGGATTTGGGATGAGATCATGAGACGCCAGCTTGAGACAGAGGCCTGGCGAGTAATCGATCAAGTGGGCATTGATCGATTACACTTTCTGCGTGATCGCCAAAATTTTAAACCGGCGCAGGTGAGTCTGTGGGGTCCTATGAAGGGACTTGGGCAGATTGCTTTGGTGAGCTTTGCTCTATGCTGGGGGTTTTATGTGACTTATTGGTTGATCTATTTGGCACCTGTCACCGAGTTATTCCGGCGCTTATTATCCTTGATTAAATAACCCGCAATTTTCTGTTTAAAATTGCGCGAATTGGGCATGCGTTGAGCAATTTTGACGTTAAAATCAGGAATATTTTTTATCTGTGCTGCAAAACCTAAGGCCAGAAACGCATCCAGACGACCTTCAGAGTTGCACTTGCCTTTAAGTCCCGGCTCTTTCTTGGAGGATTTTAGGATAATATTTTTTATGGCGTAGTAATCGAGATCGGGATATTGGGCCTTAAGAAGTGCGGCGACACCTGAGACAAAGGCCGTGGCCTGGGATGTTCCGGTTAGAAAACCAGCACGCTCGTAAGGCAGTGATGATTTGATCCGGTTTCCGGGGGCGGCGATATCAACTGTGTATGGGCCATAGTTGGAAGAGGTCAGCATTTTCAAATTTTCATCATGAGTGGTGACGGTCAAGATATTGGAGAGACCATAAGAAGCTGGATAATATCGAAAAGTGCCCTTATCAATATTTTGCTCATCGTTACCTGAGGCCGCGACAATTAAGATCCCTTTCTTTTCTGCTTCTTTTAAGACCGCCAATTCCTCATTTGATGGCTCGGGGCCACCACCTGAATAGTTAATGATGTCCACTCCTGATTTGACAGCAAAACGAAGTGCCTCAACAGTGGAGTTCAAGTTGTCTTGCCCCGAAGCCTCTGGGTTGTAGTATTTTAGGACAAGAATTTTCACCTCTGGAAAAATAGATTTCACAATCCCTGCCACATGAGTTCCGTGACCGTGGGAATCATAAGGTCGATTGGCATGAGCACGCCCTTTCGCGAAGTCCATCCCGAAACTCTCAGATGTGGCCTGCCCATTCTTACTCTCGCCTGGCACCCAAAGGTTGTCTTTAATAAAAGGATGAAGGGGGTCGATGCCAGTGTCGACAACCGCAACGATAATTTCTTTTTTCTTTTTAAAAATTTTCCAGGCATTGGCCAGATTTATCGAAGAGGTTTGATCTTTTGAAACCCCCCATCCGACATAGGGGGAATTTAAATATTCGAGGGGGTAACTTTGTCCGAATCCGTATAGAGGCAGAAGCAAAAACGCAATCGTCAAAACCCATCGACCAGCAAAGAGCGAGTGAGATTTAAATTTTTTGAGCATGGCCATGGAAAGTCCTTCCCAATGTCATCGCGAGGCTTTGGCCTCAAGCTCCCCATGATGAAGCAAAACTGCGGCCATCTTAGAAGTCATGGGAAGCTTGGGGAACAGCGCAATTCCATGGAGTTACACAGAGGATTGTAAATTAATAAGTCAGCTTCTAGGCGGGCCGTCTAAATAATAGACGGCCAGAAGTGGGACTAATTCTGTTTCATTTGGCGCCAGCTTTTGCCATCACGGTTTTTAGAGTTAATCTGCCAGTGCTCTACTGCTTGGCGGTGGTCGCTGTAAGTTTTGCTGAAGGTATGAGTACCGTCATTTTGACTGACAAAATAGAGGTAGTCGTGTTGTTCAGGAGTGAGCACCGCTCGTATGGCATCCAATCCCGGATTGCAAATCGGTCCTTTGGGAAGACCATTTATTCGGTAGGTGTTGTAGGGAGTTGTTTCTTGCAAATCTTCTTTTCTTAAATTTCCCTTGTACCGGTCCCAAATGCCATAGATGGTGGTCGGATCGGATTGCAAGCGCATCTTCTTTTTTAAGCGATTGAGAAAAACTCCGGCAATGCGTGCCCGTTCGGCCCTGGCGCCGGTTTCTTTTTCAACCACACTCGCCATGATCAGGACTTGTGCCTTTGTCAACGAGCTTTTGCCGTAATCGAGAGACTTTGTTTTTTGACGAAAAACTTCTACCATAGCACGCATAATTTGGGCGGGAGATTGATGGGGATCAAATTTATAAGTATCGGGATAGAGATATCCTTCCACCGTCTCATTGGGAATATCGAGTTGCTGTAGCATGTCTGGATCGCGGGCGAGCTTAATAAAGTCTTGGGCCTTAGAAATAAAACCATGAGTCTCTAAAATGGCGGCAATTTCATAAAAGTTTTTCCCCTCCGGAATAGTGAGTTCAAGGGTAATGGGCCGGCCAAAAAGCAAGAGATCAATTATATTATGCATGGTTGAGCTGGTGGGGATTTGGTAATGGCCGGCCTTGAATTTGGTCATTAAGTTTTTCATCTGGCAGTAGCGGTAAAAAACTTTAGTAGATCCGATCAGGCCTGCGCGATCTAAACGATGATTAATGGAGGAAAATCCTTCACCCGGGAGTACCTGGAAAACGACTTCAGCGCCTTCATATTGCCAAACATCATAATAATAGTAAGCTTTGGCAACGCTGAGAATGATCGCCATCAGGGGTGCGATGAGGACAAAAATAAGGACATTTTTCTTCATAGTACTCACTATTTTAACGTGAGTTGGGCAATCTTTTTAAAAAATCTTCTAAAATGATACTGGCGGCTAAGGCATCTAATTCATCCCGTTTAATTTTGAAATTATATCGGGCCGACTTTTTCATACGGTCTTCCGCTTCAAAGCTCGATAAGGTCTCATCTTGCTCAAAAAAAAGCAATTGAGGAAAGGCCTTGACTAATTGTCGACCAAATTGGCCAATTTTAGTCGTCATTTTAGTGGCCTTGCCATCAGTTAAGTGAGGAATTCCTAAAATTAATGCACGGATGTTTTCTGTCTGCACGATGGCCTTGAGTTCTACTAAGAGGGACTGATTATCTTTTGTCTTACCTTTCACCTTGTCCTTCACCAAGATACGTCCATAGGGCAGAGGGTATGGGTCACGCATGAAGGAAAATGTAGCGAGCCCCACCCTTTTTTCACCATAGTCGATGGCGAGCAAGGTGTCACCGCTTTGAAGCCCGAGTAATTCGGCAGAAGGTAGATCATTTCTTGAAGACATGAATATTTGCCTCTGTTCTCGCTTGACAGATAAGAAAGATATATTAAAATCGTCATTAATTTCAAATTTAATTTAGTCGTTTATAATTCTTAATATGGTTTGCCCATCTCGTCGCCCTAACCTCTAGCAAAGAGAGTTCTGGAAGAGAGTTCTGTGAGTTCAAATGGCTTCAACTTAATGATGCATATAATAATTTATTTTTTAATTCCCAACTAAAATTCAGGAGATTGCACACATGCACTTAAATGACCTTCGCGAAAAAAGCATGGAAGAACTTATCAACTTGGCCAACGCACAGGAGGTAGAAAACCCTGGTGCGTTAAAACGGCATGAATTGATTTTCGCTTTGCTCAAGGCCCACGCCAAGAATGATCAGGAAATTAATGGCAATGGCGTTTTGGAAATTTTGCCTGATGGCTTCGGTTTTTTGCGTTCTCCTGAGTATAATTATCTGCCAGGTGCCGATGATATCTACGTGAGCCCAAGCCAAATTAGACGTTTTGGCCTGAGAAAGGGCGATTCCGTGGATGGTCAGATTAGGCCGCCTAAAGATGGTGAGAGATATTTCGCACTTTTAAAAGTGAATCATATCAATTTCCAGTCTCCCGAAAGTCATAAAAATACAGTCCTCTTTGATAACTTAACCCCCCTGTATCCTCAAAAGAAGATCGATCTTGAATACAATCCAACTAATTATTCAACTCGGATCATCGATCTTTTTGTCCCCCAGGGTTTTGGGCAACGTTGCCTCATTGTCGCTCCTCCTAAGGCCGGTAAGACGATGCTTCTCATGGATATGGCCAATGCCGTTGCTCATAATCACCCTGAAGGCAGTTTGGAGCCTTCTGCAGAAGATATTACCG
>CAYHRT010000004.1:0-39352 GCA_964359085.1 uncultured Bdellovibrio sp.
CCAGGAAATGCCGACGTCACAAAAAAATAAATACAATGAATTAATTGAGAAAATTAATGAAGTCCAGTACAAACGGAATATCTCTTCTGAAGAATTAGATAGAATCGAGACCAGATTGCTGGAGATTCAAAAAGAACAGAATGGAAATAGAATATAACGGCGCAAGCTGGTTAATTTTTGGAATAATTGGGTTGCTAATTTGGGTATATTATTTTTACCCTATGTTGAAAAGGAAGGAACTTTTTTTACCATCAAATTCTAGGAAGGGACTGCGGATATTTTTTCGCCCAATCGTTTGCTTAATAGGAATAATTGGCTGGGGTTATGTAAGTTACTCGCTAACCTTGCCAAGAATTCCAATGGGAAAATCTGAATCAAAAATTGAAGTCAATGATATCTTTATGGTCATGGACTGTTCGCGCTCTATGCTCGCTGATGATTTTAGGCCAAATAGATTTGAAGTCGCAAAAAAGAAAATTATTGAGTTCGTTGAAATGAGGCCAAAAGATAGAGTCGGAATTATTACATTTGCCGAGAGAATATTCACTCTGTTACCTCTAACAACTGATATTGAATTAGTAAAAAGAGTTGTTCCTGACATAAATATGGGAATTTTGGGGAATGGAACAAATATTGGAGATGCTCTGGGGTTGGCAGTCGCTCGACTTACACTTTCTCCAACAAAAAATAAAATTATAATTCTATTGACTGATGGTGTCAGCAATGTTGGGAATCTGACGCCGATGCAAGCAGCAGAAGAAGCTAAATCGCAAAATATTAAGGTCTACACAATTGGCATTGGTACTGATCAAAACGCCCGGATTCCCTCTTTTCGGCCGGGCCAATTTCAGAATATCCCAGGCGGTAGCATTGACATTGAGACATTGACCGAGATTTCAAAAATGACAGGGGCAAAATTTTACTATGCAAAAGACGACTCTTCATTAGCGGATGTATTAGCGGATATTAATAATTTAGAGCGAACAGAAATTAAAATGGCAGGAGTGATACTCTACAAGGAGCTATATTATCAATACCTTATTATTGGGTTTATTTTGCTATTGATAAGCGAAATAGCACGCAGGATTGTGATTAGGGATCCAGTATGAAATTGATGCGTCCAGACATCGCTTTGATAGCATTGCTGATTTTTGCGATCTATGTGCTCTTTTTTTTAGTGTTCAGAAAAAAATATTTGCAATTTATTAGTAATCATTGGCTTAAAAAGAACACTATTTCAGATAAAATCCATCTGTTTTTTTACGTGCTTTTTTGGGTTTCAATGATCTGTGCTCTCTCCGATATTCGTGGTCCTGAGAAAAAAGTTGATATTGAGGTCCCAGATCAAAAAACAATAATACTGATAGATACTTCGCTCAGTATGTTAGTTGAAGATATTCGACCATCGAGATTCGAAAAGGCAATCATGTTAGCACGTCACTTTATAAAAAATTCTTTCAGTGGTCAAATAAGTATCGTGCTTTTCTCTGAAACACAGAAAAAATATATTCCATTTACCGACGACTCGGACTTACTTGATTCAAGACTTGCTGCTTTGACTGATGGAAAGTTAGTTGGAGGCAGCTCTAATATCAATCAGGCCATTATCGAGTCGATTGGATATTTAAAAGAATTTAGCAATGGTGCGCCGGCCGGGAATATATTGGTATTAACAGATGGCGAAGATCATGAAGAATTTCCTTTTGAAGAGGCCTATGACAATGTTGCCTTGGCGGTAGTTGGTATTGGAACACTAGTGGGAGACATCATTCCAATAAGAGACGAACAAAAAAGGTTCATCGGGAATAAGGAGAGTCATGGTGAAAAAGTGATTAGTAAGCTCAATGAAAAAGGTATTAAAGAGCTTGGTAAAAACTTTAAATCTTTTCACTATTGGATTGCCACTTCATATTCCTTGCCCACAGAGGAGATTAATCAGTTTTATAATTATAATCTTCAACAGCATCTTAAGGAGGACTCACTTACAATGAGACCAATTTACTCTCATTATATGGTCATGATAGCAGTATTTTTTCTTTTTATGTCTATTGTTTTTTTTAACGCAAGAACCTTCAGGGCGATTTTTTGCATTCCATTTATTTTAATCTTTTGCTCCGCGAAGGGGAATGCCAACGAACAACTTATAGAGAAGTTTAAGATTTCAAACCTTTCCCGTGATGAAAAAATGTCATTGGCAAGTGACTTGTTGGAAAAGGATGATTTTAAGCATGCACAAATTATTTATGATGAAGTTGGGATAGACACTGACAAGGATTCTTATAAAAACATTTACAACTACGGCATAAGCCTGATGGGAAATAAAGAAACAGAAAATGGTCTCACTATCTTGAGAGCACTTGAACAACATGGAAAATCAAAAGGTAACGTAGAATTGGTGGAAAAAATAAATCGGAATGTTTTATTTTTTCTATCAGAAGAAGTGAAACAGAAGAATAAAGAAAAACAGAATCAGGAGCAGAAGGAAAAAAATAGCGGGAAAGAGCAAAAACCTGGCCAATGTGATAATCAGCAGCAAAGTAAAGACGGTGGCAATAGTGAGCAAGCCAAGAATGAGCAAGCCAAGAAGAAGAAAGATAACGAAAATCAGCGAGATGAGCATAACCAACAAGGCAAGCAAGATAAGGCTGATCAACGAGAGAGCAATAATGAGGAAAAACAAAACGACAAGCAACCTCCCGAGACATTGCAAGAAAAACAACAGAGAGAACGTCAGAGGCGCACGCAAATCAAAATTCCAGGTCTATTAAAGCAATTGTTAAGTGAAGATAAAAATCTTCAGAAGAAAATGTTTAGCACCATCAGTTCTCAAAAAGGTGATCTGCAAGGGAGTAAAGACTGGTGAAAATATTGATACGTTTGTGTTGGATTTGGGCCATGACAATTCAGTTTGGATATGCAGCCAATGTTGTTGTGAAAGTGTATCCAGAAACTCCCGTTGTCGGTGAAGTTTTTGAACTTCGATTTGAAATTGAAGGGTCTTTTGATTCAGAGCCTTTCATCTCCTTTGATAAGGCCGCAGCCGAAGTGCTTGGCAAGCAAGAACAGGAGCCTTCACTCTCTACTACCATTGTTAACGGTAGAATCTCAACGAGGAAGATTGCTAGGTATTCTTATAGTATGAGAGTCGATCATGCCGGAAGTTTCAGGATTCGCAATATAAAAACCATTATAGATCAGGAGGAAATTATCAGTAATGACATTCTCGTGAATGTACTGCATGAAAAAAAAGAGCCCGAGGATGTATTTCTCAAGGCCGAAGTTTCTAAAGAGCAAGCTTATATAGGAGAAGCCATTCGGGTAGATTATTATCTTTACTATCGAGTGTATATTCGTGCCCCAGAGGTACGAGAATTTCCAAAACTTAACGGATTTATCAAACGCTTTTATATGCCTAATGAGACACCGATACGAGTTGAGCATAATGGTGAGATATATCAAAAGTCTGCAAAATATTCTGCTCTTTTATTCCCAGAAAAAGCAGGGGAACTCACAATCGATCCATTAAAACTGAACATGGAGTATGAATATAAACGTGGGAATGCTCAAATTTTCGGGCCATTTGGGTTTGCGGCAGGCCAATTTCGACAGAAGTTTGTATCGAGTGAGAAAATTAAAATTAAAATCGTGCAACTTCCCGTTGATAATAACAAGATGCCTAAAAGTTTTACAGGATTAGTGGGGCAGCATAAATTTAACCTTGTTATGGCCAAAACGAAATTTCTCATAAATGAGCCAATAGAGTTTTCCTTAGAGGTTGAGGGTGAAGGCGCTTTGGAAAAAATGGATGAGCCAATTTTCTATAGCAATAATAATTTAGAGAAATTTGATACTAAATCAGACTTAAAAGAAATCTCACCTGGACTTTCAAAAAAAGTATTTGGGTATACATATTTAGGACGTGGGCCATTAAAGATAGAAGACACAAATACAACACTGAGCTATTTTGATCCGAAGCAGGGAGCATATATTGAAGTGGCATTGAAACTACCAGGCCTAGAAGTTGTTGGTACTGCTTTGCCTTATAATTCAAATATTGCTGTAAGGGATGTTGAAAAGGAAAATCAAATTACACCCCAAAAACTATTGCAAAAAGTACTTGTTCCAACTTTATCCCATGAGGTAGTCTTGGCGCCGATGTTTAATGAAACACTCGTTTCCAAGTTGCAAAATATTTCTTTTATTAATAAGTGTCTGCTCGTTTTGCATGCATTTGTTTTATTATTGATAGCTAGTTCTTTTCGTGGAAAGCTAGTTTCTTCAAATGGCCATTTTGATAGCCTACTTGGAAAGCTAAAGAGAGGAAAGATATCCTATAATCAATTTTTGGTGTTTATGGATTTCTTCCGGTCTGCACCAACAGAACCCTTAGACCAGATAATTGATAATATGCGAATTACATCTGAAGCCAAAAAATATTTAAGGAGCTATGTAAAAAAAGTAGAAAAGAGTTTTTATGACATAAACGCTCCAAGTAGCTCGGTGAAATTTGATAAGAAATACATTAGACAAATTAAAAAGATAGGGCCCTCAGATGGAAATATTGCAAGGTCTTGAACCTTTTCGTGGTCAAAATATTGCTTTGACTATTGGCAATTTCGATGGTGTCCATCTAGGGCATCGAGAATTTATTCAAGCGTCACTACATGAATGTCATCAGCTACAACTGCCCTTGGCCGTGGTCACCTTTAGGCCGCACCCCGTTTCGATACTAAAGGGAAAAAATCATTTCTTGATTAATAGCTATGAGGAGAGGAGAAAACTCCTTGAAAATCTTGGGATTCAGATGTTGGTGGAGCTAAAATTTGACCGCGATTTTAGCACCCTTACTCCCGAACAATTTTTGAATGATTACATCTTGGAATTTTGTAAAATTGAGAAATTATTTGTGGGACATGATTTTGCCTTTGGTGCCAACAAATTGGGTACGGCCCCCTATTTAAAGAAATTATGTAGCAAGTTTAAAATTGACTTTACTCAAGGCACTCCTTTTAAGATCGCAGGGAAAGCTATCTCGTCATCGCATATTCGTGAATTGATCGCTACAGGGCAAGTGGCTTCTGCCAACGTCTGTCTTGGACGTCCTTTTTTTCTCTCCGGCCGTGTGATCAAGGGAGATGGGCGTGGACGGCAAATTGGTTTTCCTACTGCCAATTTGCTTATCTCGGAGGAGCGGATTTTGCCTTCAAAAGGCGTCTATGCGACAGTGACGAAAAGGAAAGGAATAAAGTTTCAATCTATCACTAATGTTGGAAACAATCCCACCTTTCTTTCGACTAATGAACTATTTGTCGAATCTCATCTTTTCGATTTTACCAACGATATTTATGGCGAAGAATTAGAAATTTATTTTCTTGAGAGAATTCGCGATGAGATAAAATTTCCTAACGTACATGAGTTGATCGCCCAGATTAGAAAGGACATTGAGATTTCCCTGAAGTTACAAGGAATAAAATGCTAACGCTTGGTCTTGTGGGAAAAAACATCTCCCACTCGAAGTCAAAGATGGTTTATGAAAAACTTCTGGCCCATAAGATTGATTATCATTTATTTGATTATCAGGTTGCGGTAGAAATTCCAACGTTGCCAGAGTTATTTAAAATTGTTTCAGGGTTAAGTATCACGAGTCCCTATAAGCGCCATTTTCTTCCCCAAGTCAGCGCAATCCTCGATGTTCCTATTCCTATTACGGATTCTATCAATTGTATCAAGTGTGAGAAGGGTAAGTTCTTTGGAACCAACACAGATTATTTGGCCATTAGGCAAATAGTGCCAACATTACTTAAGAAATACAGTCCTTCAAAAATAGTTATTCTTGGCAGCGGCGCAATGGCACATATTGTAAAAGAAATCTTATCAACAATGCCGGCTATTCCTTTTGAAGTTTTTTCAAGAAAAATCTCCAACAATTTTTATACTTATGATTACGCCCAACATGCTACAAACAATTTCAAAATTCTCATAATTAATGCCTGTTCGCGCGACTATATTTTTGCTAATCCAGTCAATGAGCATTGCATTTTTTGGGATTTAAATTATGGACATACCGATCATCAAAAAAAGTTGTCCAAGAACGTCGGATTTTATATTGACGGCACCGAAATGCTTGAACTGCAGGGTAGCTATGCGCTCAAATTTTGGCAGATGTGCTAATTCAATGATTTTAGGCATGAACACTTAAGGTCTTCAGCACGATTTACCGATAACTTACACGTAAAATCAAAAAAATTGCAGGGTTATGTTTAGAAAAGAATTTGTAGACGTTATTAGTCAAACCGGAATGGTGCCTGTAAAGGATCTGCGCCCCTTGCTGGGTAGTAAGAATGATTTGGAAATTACAGAACTAAAACTTCTCGAATTTAAATTTTTTGATGATGTGAGATTCGCCAAGCTGGTGGCCGAAAAATATAATCTTACTTTCATCGATCTTGCTAATGCCAAAATGAGTGACAATGTCCTGTCTTTGATTAAGAAAAGTGATGCCATAAAATATCGAGTTATTCCTATTCAAAAAACCGCCAAGGCCGTTACAGTCGCTGTGTATGACCCTTCAATCGCAAAAATTAAACCTGAGCTTCAAACACTCTTTCAGCACAACGTAGAATTAATTTTAACTAATTTAGGCAGTTGGTCTAAAATCTTTTCTCGGCTCACTGATTCAATCGACGATATCCTAGATACTGTGCGTGAGATTCGTGCAGAGTCCGAGGTAGATGAAAAGCATGACTTAAAAAATGAAGAAATTGGCGAAGATGTTATCAGACTTGTGAATAGAATTTTGGCAGAAGCCTTTATTAAAAAGGCCAGCGATATACATATTGAACCATACGAACATGTATTTAGAATAAGATTTCGTGTCGATGGTTCTTTACAAGAAGTCATGAAGCCAAATAAAAAATTAATGCTTCCTATTGTTTCACGACTAAAGATTTTGTCTTCCATGGATATTTCAGAAAAGAGAAAACCCCAAGATGGCAGAATCAAGCTGGAGGTTGGAGGCAAAGCGATTGATTATCGTGTTTCTTCACTTCCCTGTTTATTTGGTGAAAAAGTTTGTCTGCGGTTGTTAGATAAATCAAATCTTCAGCTTGATATGACCAAGCTTGGGTTTGAAAAGAAGCAAATTGCTATTTTTCAGGAAGGTATTCATCAGCCGTTTGGGATGTGTTTAGTAACAGGTCCAACTGGATCTGGAAAGACCACAACGCTCTACTCTGCTCTTGGCGAACTCAATACTATCGATGTGAACGTGTGTACCGCTGAGGATCCTTGCGAATATAATTTGGAGGGGATTAATCAGGTAAACGTGAAAAAAGAAGTTGGCCTTACCTTTGCCATGGCACTAAAGGCCTTTCTTAGACAAGATCCTGATATAATCATGGTGGGTGAGATTCGAGAGTTTGAAACGGGAGAAATTGCGGTGGAAGCAGCACTAACAGGACACATGGTGTTGTCCACTCTACATACCAATGATGCCCCTTCAACAGTGACGCGACTTTTAAATATGGGTATTGAGCCATTTCTCGTAACGGGAGCTTTGAATGTGGTGGTGGCCCAGAGGCTATGCCGTAAAATATGTGATAGTTGTAAGGCCGAGCACGCTGTGCCGCTTGAAGATCTTGTGGCATGCGGAATTGCCGAGAGTTCGGCCAAGAAAATGACAACCTTTAAAGGAAAGGGCTGCACGGTATGTAATGGCACCGGTTATAAAGGGCGCGTTGCCATTTATGAGGTCTTAGCGATTTCTCCTGCCATTAAAGAAATTATTCTCAAGCACGGAACATCAGACGATATAAAGAAGCAGGCAATTAAGGAAGGCATGAAAACATTACGCATGTCCGCCTTGACTAAAGTCGCCCAGGGGATGACGACGCTTGATGAAGCGGTTTCAAATTCGGGTACAGATAAGTTTTCATAGGGGTTTTGTATGAATGATGCCATTAAAAAGAGAGATGGAAGTTTAACTCGTACTAAGGAAGCGGGGATTGGAGAATCAGTCAAGATCCAACAGTTATTTAAGTTAATGGTGGACAATGGTGCATCGGATTTGCATATCACAGCGGGGTCTTCACCTGGGATGCGAGTTCATGGTGAAATTGTAAGGGTTAAAACGCCTCCTCTGACGGCCCAAGATACTAAGAGACTTGTTTATCAAGTTCTCACGGAAGATCAGAAAAATGATTTTGAAAAAAATCTGGAAATAGACTTTTCTTTCGGGATTAAAGGCTTGGCACGATTTCGCTCAAACGTATTCTATTCCAAGGGTGCTGTGGCAGCGGTCTTTCGTCAAATTCCCACTGTCATTCCCGATTTTAAGGCGCTTAATTTGCCCAATACTTTGTTGACAATTACGGACGTATCTAACGGATTAATTTTGGTTACGGGACCAACTGGCTCTGGAAAATCGACAACTCTGGCGTCCATGATTGACCGCTTAAACGAAAATGAAGCCGGTCATATTATCACTCTTGAGGACCCGGTAGAGTTTGTACACAATCATAAAAATTGTGTTGTGAACCAGCGTGAAATTGGTACTGACACTATGGATTTTCACCATGCGCTAAAATCTCTGCTGCGACAAGACCCTGACATCGTCCTGGTGGGCGAGTTGCGGGATACGGAAACTATTGAAGCTGCCTTAACCATTGCAGAGACAGGTCACTTGGTATTTGGAACCCTTCATACGAACTCTTGCGTGCAAACGATCAATCGTATTGTGAACGTATTCCCTGCTCATCAGCAAGATCAAATACGAACCTTGCTCTCCTTCGTTCTGCAAGGGGTTGTGGCGCAACAGCTCCTGCCAAAATCATTTGAGCCTGGACGTTTTGCTACCATAGAACTACTTGTTCCTACGCCTGCTATTCGAAACTTAATTCGTGAAGATAAAGTTCACCAGATATATTCTCAGATGCAGATCGGTCAGGATAAAACGGGAATGATGACTATGAATCAAAGTTTGCGTAATGCAGTTGAAAAGGGCCTTATCGATACGGATACGGCGATGAGCTATTCAACGGTACCAGAGGAATTAACAAATATGCTTGGGTTGAAGGGTAAGGAAGGTAAGTCAAAGTAGCGTGAGGTCTTCCAATGGCAAAGTGGAAATGGGAAGGTTTAGATAAGGCCGGGAAGCGCGCGCGCGGTTCCATTGATGCGACCTCCCAACGTGAGGCACGAAAGCTCTTACGTGCTCAAGGCCTGCGTCCAAAGAGGGTTGTGGCCCCAACTATCTTGGAATTTGATCTTGGTAGCTTCATGATTGAAAAGGGGTTTGCCTCTGCCTTTTCTGCCAAAGAGTTGATGCAGTTTACGAAACAATTGGCAATTATGATCAATGCCGGTGTCCCCATCATGCAATCCTTTGAAGTACTCTATAAATCAGAAAAAAATGCTGCTTTAAGGCGCACCATAAAAAAAGTTGCAGTGGACGTGGGTGAAGGTAAGACGGTGGCGGAAGCCTTAGGCAAGCACAAAGGTTTTGATAAGCTTTATTGTAATCTGGTTAAGGCCGGTGAGGCCGGCGGTATTCTTGATACCATCTTAAATAAATTGGCAGGACATCTTGAAAAGCACGAGAAAACTAAATCACAAATAAAGTCCGCCATGACCTATCCTGGAATCGTTTGTGTGATTGGTGCAGGAGTTATTTGGGGTCTTATGATGTTCATTGTTCCAAAGTTTCAAGAAATGCTTAAAGATACCGGCCAGGAAACACCTTGGATTACCCAATTTGTTATTGATATTTCTCAATTCTTGCAAGACTACACGTTGATCTTATTACCGCTCATTTTTGTCACGCTTGCTGTTTTGAATTCCTGGAGAAAAACCACCGTTGGGAAGTTTATTTTTGACCGTGGAATGATGAAGATGCCCATTTTTGGCGGGATAATAATTAAAGGAAATCTTTGCAATTTTACCCGCACCCTTGCGACTCTTTTAAGCTCAGGGGTGTCCCTCATCGACGCACTAGAAATTTGTAACGACATTGTTGATAACGGTGTCATTCAGCGTGATTTGGTGGCAGTTCGCAAGGCCGTTATGGAAGGGAAAACCATCACCGAGCCTCTATCGAAAATAGAGTATTTTCCCGATATGGTAAATTCCATGGTCAAAGTTGGTGAGCAAACAGGAAATTTGGATGCCATGCTAGACAAAATAAGTATCGTCTTTGAGGATGAGGTGAATGATTTGGTGGCCAATATGACGAAGCTAATCGAGCCCATCATTATTGTAGTATTGGGTGGATGTGTGGCCGCGATTCTAGTAGCGATGTATCTTCCAATCTTCATGTCAGCGGGTGGCGGAGACTAAAAAAACCCACACCAGAAATCTTGCTCTTCTTGGTGTGGGGTTGAACTTTCTTCAAGCTAAAGTAATTAAATTAGTAACCAGTAGTTGTGTGCGTTAGCAATTTGGTGTTGGTAATTGTCCAAACATCTACTACCCCATCACCAATTTGTCCACCCGCAGCAGCAAGAAATGTATCACCAGTGGCGGGTACTGCTGTCGAGGGAGCAATATCGGCTACGGCTGCAGTATGGTTTTTAACTTTTTTGCCGCCGAGGAAATAAGTAACACCGTCAGCAGCTGCAGCATTTACGCATGCAATACCGTTGATAAAGCCTGCCGGGGCGCGAGCGACTGCGTCAACAGTATCAAAGCCAGTTGTATAAAATCTATTCGCTTTCTCTGGAACAGGATTGTATCCCATGCCGAGCAAGCAACTGGCATATGAATCAGCGTCACCCATGAAGGCAATCTCTGCAGAGTAAATTGAAGCCAATTGCAGTTTGGCTTCAGAAGTTTTGGCCTTAGCCTGATAGGTCTTAAAGTTTGGAATCGCCACAGCTGATAAAATACCAATAATCGCTACAACAACCATGAGTTCGACCAGAGTAAATCCCGCCATACTAAACTTTCGTAACTTCGTCACACTCATAAACACTCCCTTTTTTGCCCATTGAGAGGGCGAGTTAAAAGATCATTAAAGATATTTCAACTAAACTACCATTTGAGATATAGACTCATAGAAGTTCAGTTACTACATATCCTCATTTTACATTATACCGCGATAATTTATTTTTCCTACAGGTTACTATCATCGTACCATTTATTAATAAGTTACCTTCTGTATCTAAAAAGGACTTTGCAGATAGTTGAGGATTAATATCGGCATAGCGGCAACAATATGTGTCACTCCTAGATTCTAAGAATTTTAGGGCCCTCTCTCAAGTATTTTTTTGATGGCCGCTTCGTAAACCTTTTTTAAAAAATGCTCATCAGGAAGTCGTTCATAGGTATCATTTAAGATTTCTAGGACGGCATCCCTGTTGTTATTTTTTTCCTCAATGCGCGCTAGGATTTTTGGTGCTAACGGAAATTTCGAGAGAATGTCTGGTTGCTTGAGAAGCCTCTGGTAAACATTTTTGGCCCTGGAGAGATCTTTGATTTCAGTATAATAATGAAATCCAGCATGATAAAGCAGCTTGTAATCATTGGGAAATTTTTCTAATCCCTTTTCAAAAATATATGTGGCGCCTTCTAGATCATCTTTTATAACCGAGAGATATTGTCCGCCATAGAGGTAGGCATCATAAAAATTAGGATCCAAAGTTATCAGTAATTGGAAGCGCAAAAACAACCACGAATTCAAATCGCGGACCTTATAATGGTCAACATCAGATTCAAGTAGTGTTTTGGACCATAGAAGAGAAGATAACAGTCTTTTTTGTCCAATAGAAAAAATTCTAGTAAACTCAGGTTTGAAATTACTTGCAGCTTCTTGTTTTGAAATTTTGAGAATTGGCAGCACTAATTTTATATTTGCACTGAGAGAGAAAAATAAAAAAAATAAACTCAAAAGAAGGTAAAAGCTGGTAGAATTTTTTTGCATGCTCATAGAGGTTCTATTGTAATCATTATGATCGAATTTATAAATATCTCAAAGCGCTACAAAACTGATTTCTGGGTTAAACCCTTTACGGCCTTGGATTCAGTGTCTTTTAAACTCGAACCTCAGTCGATTACAGGTTTTTTGGGCGCTAATGGTGCTGGTAAAACAACGTCCCTTAAAATAATGCTTGGCTTTATTTCACAAGACAGTGGACAAATAGAATTTTCTAAAAAATTGGGTACTGGATTGAAGAAATTTGAGAAAATAGGTTTTTTTCCGGAGCGTCCATATTTTTATCCAGACTTGACTGGTCGAGAATTTTTAGAGTTTATGGGAGAGATCACTAATGTTGACAAAGTTAGGCGGAAGAAAAATATTGGGGTTTGGGCCGAAAAATTGAAAATAGAGCATGCCATGAATCGAAAGATTCGTGCATACTCCAAGGGAATGTTGCAACGTTTAGGGCTAATTGCAGCAATTATTCATGATCCTGAATTGATTATTTTGGATGAACCCATGGCCGGTCTTGACCCTGTTGGAAGAAAGGAATTTAAAGATATTTTTGTGCAACTGTGGAAAGCTGGAAAAACAGTTTTTTTTAGCAGCCATATCGTTTCAGACGTTGAAGAAATTTGTTCAAAAGTTATTTTCCTTGAAAAAGGAAAGGTTTTTTACCAGGGTGATATCGAGAAGCTCTTGCTGAGTGCGCAAGAGCAATCTAACGGTGAAATGTGGGAATTGAAAACTTCAAATTATAATGCATCAATTGGCGGATTTCTACCTATTGAAACCCTTGAAGACAAGGGCAAGATTTTGGTATCAACGTATCAATTCAAGAAGAATAATTTTAAAGAAGTTATGAAAGTTATTAACGAGAGAGATATCGAGATTCAATCGCTTGTAAGTCTCAAGCCAACGCTTGAGGAAATAATATATAAAATAAAATCATGAGTATCGCAAAGAATATTTTTATTGTTTCAAAATATACATTCCTTGATCTTCTCAAGAGCAAGATTCTGATACTTATTTTTTTATTAGGATTTTCGCTGTTAATTATTTCTTATGTCGCAAGTGAATTGACGTATGGTGTTCCTCAAAAAGTATCACTTGATTTTGGATTAGGTATACTAACATTGGCATTAGTTGGAATTGCTATTTTTATGGGGTCTGGACTAATTGTAAAAGAAATAGAAAGTCGTACCCTCTATATGGTTTTATCGCGTCCGGTTAGTCGTGAAATTTTTCTTTTCGGTAAGATGGTTGGACTCTTGGAACTGTTGGCCCTCGCCTCTATCATTCTCGGGATATTATCGATTTCAATGTTTACATTGTTAAATGGAATAATAAAAATAACTATTTTTCAAAGTATTCTATTAACTTATATAGAAGCAACGATGGTTATGTTACTAGCGATTCTGTTTTCACTTGTAACTAATAGTGTGGCGTCAGTCGTTTATACTCTAACTTTTTATGTCGCCGGACACATGATCGGGGAGCTTCAAACCTTTGGTTATGTGATTGAGCATCCCCGATTGGCACAATTTATTAAATGGTATGGTTTTATATTTCCAAACTTTTCAAAAATAAATATTAAAGACTTTGTTCTCTATGAAGCCATTCTTCCGCAAAACTATTTTCAAACTGCTTTTCTATATGGGAGTTCATACTCTCTCTTCCTCCTCTTTGTTATAATCGCAATTTTTAAGCACAAGGAATTAGATTGAGTGTTATTCTTGGAATTTTTGGACTTCTCATTGGTAGCTTCGTTAATGTTCTAATTTATAGACTGCCCCTGAGTAAAGATATTGTTTTCCCTAGATCGGCTTGCCCTCATTGCGAAACTATCATTCCGTGGTACAGAAATATTCCTGTCTTCAGTTTTCTTTTTCTTCGAGGAAAATGTGGCACTTGTCATCGATTTATTTCAATCCAGTATCCCTTGATCGAACTCATTAATGGTGTTGTTTATTTTCTCCTCGCAAGTGGCTTAACCGCTTCGTCTATTTCATCTGAATTACTACCGCTGACGCTTAAGGCCCTAATTTTTTCCCTACTCTTGGCCCATTTTGTAATTGATTTTAGACACCAGCTTCTTCCTGATGGCATCAATATATTTTTAGCCATTTTTTTTCTCAGTTTGAGCATTATAAATGAGCAATGGCAGATGGGATTGTATGGTTTCGCAATAGGACTGGCGTTACCTCTTGTGGTTACTTATCTCTTTTATCTTGCCAAAGGGGTTGTTGGCTTGGGTGGTGGAGATATTAAGCTCTTTGGCGCTTTAGGTCTCTTCTTGGGGCCTTTGGGTATCATTCAAAATATTTTTTTAAGTTGCCTCCTGGGATCAGTATTGGGAATTGGACTCATCTTAGTTAAAGCTATGAAACGAGAAAGACCCATCCCTTTTGGGCCCTTCATCATTGCCGTTGCGGGGTTTCAAATCTATTTTCCCGATTATTTTACAAGACTCCTTAGTGTCATCTTCTAAGTATTGCTTGAACATTGTTTTCTTGAATTTACAAAAGGTTATCTCTATACTTGATATTGGGAGCATAGCATCTACAAATTAAAATATGGCCGCAAATTTAAAAGAACAAATTAACAGTTACATAGGAAACCTAAAGGACGCGCTTAATTTAGTGCCAAAAAATATTATTGGCATTGATATAGGATTGAGTTCTATCAAGATGGCTGAAGTAAAAAAGTCGGGTTCTGATTTTAAGTTAATTTCTTATAATTCTGTCGATTTAGTAGAAGGCTGCCTGATCGAAGATGAGATTCAAAAAGAGGAAGAAGTCGTTCGGGCGCTTGAGAAATGTCTTTCTGAGTTGGGGTCAAGCGCCCAGTTTGCCTGTATAGCCCTCTATGGGCCGAATACGGTGGCGAGAAAATTACAATTAGCTGGTGGGACTTTTGAGGAAATTGAAGACCAAGTTTCATGGGAGGCCGAGCAATATTTGCCTTTTCCTATTGATAGTTCTGCCCTGGCTTTTCATGTCTTTGGAGAAAATGAAGGTGGTGGTATTGACGTGTTGGTTGCGGCGGCAAAAAGCAGTGTTGTGGAGAACTTTAAGAATGTTGTGGAAAAAACCAAACTCAAAGTTAAAATTATCGATCTTCAAATTACTGCCATTACAAATGTCTTTGAGTACGTCATGGGCGATAAATTAAATGACCCCAATTCATCATGGCTGTTAGTAGATATAGGGGGACAAAAAACAGAATTTATTATTTACCGTCAAGGTTCTATTGCTTTTGCCAAAGAAATGAGCATTGGTGGGGTAATGATTACGGAAGAAATTCAAAGACAGATGGGCGTTAACTATATGGAGGCAGAAGATTTAAAGATTACTGGGGATGAAAATGGCAATTTGCCTGAAGAAATCATGGAAATTATTAATGATGTTATGGAAGCTTTTTTTGCTGAAATTAAAAAGACCGTTGATTTTTATGTAACCTCTTCTTCGGACGATAATATAAAAGAGTGTGTTATTAGTGGTGGTGGTGCCTTGATACCTGGACTTGTTGAGGGGCTGGAGACTCTTCTAGGGATTAATATCAGTGTTTTAAATCCGTTCGATAAATTTTCTTATGATAAAAAAAAATTTGATGAAGACACGATCCATAGTATTGCATTTCGCGGAGGCGTGGCGCTTGGTTTAGCTATGAGGCAGTTTGGCAAATGATAGAAATTAATCTCCTTGAACAGAAAAAACCCTTTAAGCTCCCTGTGATTATGGGGGTTGATCTCGCTGCTATTAACTATAAGGGCATTCTAATTGCTATTTTAATAACATATCTTCCAGACTGGTTTCTCTATCCCGCATGGGAAGAGGAGTTGCAGGCCATAAGCAAAGAAAAAGAGGTTTTAAATGAAAAATTGCAAAAGCTCGAAGCCGACGTAAGAGGGAATGATGCAGTTAAGAAACAATTGGAGCTTTTTAATAATCAAATTGCTAAACTAAAAGAACGTTCCACTCAAGTTGAACAAATTATCAAGCAAAGAACAAATCCCAATAAAATTCTTGAACGGGTTGCCAGAAATATTCCTGAAGATATGTGGCTCACAGAGTTAGCCGTTGATGGTGAACGCAAGGTAAGTATTCAGGGGATGTCTACCTCATACAAAAGTATCGGTAATTTTATTATTCTCCTTAATGAGTCACTTTTTTTTGGTAAATCTTTAACGCTGAGTGATTCTAAGACTGAAGAAGACAAGGACGAGGGGCAGGGCAAGAGGATTGAGATTTTTACCATTCAGGGACGAGTAGAGTCTTACGACCCACTACAGCAATGATATAATCTTATGATGATGTTTGTTGGAAAAATTTGGCTCATGATTATTCTTTGGTGCGGCTATAACGTTTACACCAAATATGAGGAACACGCTACGCTGATTCAGACGGCAAAAGACGAATTGCCTATTATTCAAGATCAAATTGCTAGAAAACAGAAAGAGAAAAAGGATCTTGAAAATTATTTTTCTGATATTGAGGAAGCCAAAGGCAAAATAGAAAAAGTGGCTTCTGAGATTGAGCGGCTTCAGCAACAATTCCCTGCGCAAATTTCTGATACCGATAATTTGGCCATGATCTCCTCTTTGGCAGAAATATTGAACATAAAACAGATATTTTTGAGTCCTGGAACTGAAGTGGACAAGGGTTTTTATTTTACCAAATTCTATAATATAAAGGCAGCCGGTACCTATCTTCAGCTGCTGATTTTTTTAGAGAAAATCGGTGAAGCAAAAAGACTATTGAATGTCAACGATATGAAACTCACAAAGATGGAGAAAAAGCAAAAAGGGAGGTTTCAGCTTATTAATGTAGAGATGAATATTGGAGTTTATCGTTACAATCCTAATTATAAAGAATCGCGCGGGATAGATGAGATTGAAAAGGCGAGCAAGGAACAGCCAGTTCCAACGCGACGGAGCAAGAGGGCAAGTAGCAATGAAGAATAGCTTGAGTATGGTTTTTTCATTATTCATGTTGGCCATAATATTTACAGTAGTTGATGCGAATTCGGAGGAGGTAGGTCAAAAGCAGTATAATTTTTTCAAGGATCAGAAGACGTACATCAAAAACCCTTTCGAATTAAGGGATCCTTTTCGGCGGATGGGTGATTCCTCAAAAAGTTCTAAAAAGAAAGGACTTAAAGCGTTTGGTGAAAACAATGTATTTACCAATATCGCGCCTTTTGAAGAAGTTGCCATCGACAAAATTAAAATTGTGGGTGTTTTATTGGGTAAAGATAGGCGAGCAATGGCGCAAATTGAGGGCGGCAAGGAAACCTTTGTTCTTAAAGAAGGCATGAAATTGGGGGTAGATGGTGCTGAAATAAAAGCCATCCTGCCTGGAGGAATTGTTTTAATTGAGAAAATTGTAAATGTCTATGATCAAGAAGAATACTTAGAAACGATCATTCCCATGTCAGATAATTGATATATTTGCTACATTGTTATACTGTAGTAAACATAATGACATCTTTTTTCATTACTCTGTTATAATAAAATGGAAGTGGATTGTTTCAATTTTACCTTAAGGATGAGGTATGACCAAAATAAAGGTTTCAGTTTTTTTCCTGTTGGTGCTTTGCCTGAAGTTTGCACATGGGGGGGATCTCAAGACGATTAAGTTTTATCAGAAAGGTGAAGTTTCAAATTTAGAAATGACTGTAGATAACGAAGATCTAAAATTGAATAAATTTCATGTTTCTGAAGATAAGCAAATTATTATCGACCTTAAGGATACTACCGCAAATGAAAAGGTTGTGCGCGCCTTTGATACATCTGAATTTTCAGGGGCAGTAGTATTTGTCTCTGCCTATAAAAAACCAAATTCGCCGGATGATCTTAGAATTGCAATACAACTTCGGGAAAATGTTCGTTCGAAAGTAAACAGAAAAGGAAATACGATTACGCTTGAAATAGAAAATAGATTTGGTGTTTTTAATCAGAGTGCAATTGAAACGGCGCAATCGTATGAGGAAAAGATTAACGATACAGAACTAGGGAAAATCCACGTGCCCAAGTCCGAGTCGATAGAAGATATTCTAGAAAACCTAACCTTGGCCGGTCGAAAAAAATACATCGGCAAAAAAATTACTATCAATGTAAAAGACTTGAGTGTTGAAGATCTCTTGAAAATAATTGCCGATGCCTCAGGGTTTAACATCATTATTTCTGAAGAAGTAAAAAAGCTTCCCCCGATGACTCTTGTGCTAACTAATATTGCTTGGGATCAAGCGCTAGACACTATCCTCGGACTCAATAAATTAGTGGCCATGAAAAATGGCATTATTCTAATGATCACCTCTCTTGAAAAGGCCACAGCAGAAAAGAAGCTGGAGATTGAAGCCAAAAAGATGGTGCAAGCAGAAGAACCCCTGGTGACAAAGATTTTTGGAATTTCTTTTGCCTCCATTGATGATATGAATACAATTCTGACCGAGTACTTAACCAAGGAGCGTGGTAAGATTAGTAAGGATTCTCGAACAAACAGTTTGATTGTGAAAGATGTTCCCGATGTGGTTGAAAAAATGCGTAAAATTATTGAAGCACTTGATACCCAAACGCCACAAGTGCTAATTGAATCAAAAATTGTTGAAGTGCGAGAAGCCTATGCTAAAAACATCGGATTTCAAAATGGTCTGTCTTTTGGTTATGATCCCATGGGAGGATTGCCGGTAGGAGGTGAAACGCCTACAGGTGTCGGTGGCAGACTTGCAGCAGGGACTATTGGATTAAATGCAGGTCCAGGATTTACCTTTAGCTCTGCCCCGACTCAAACCTCTCCATCAATTTTTGGAATCAACATTTCACGCTTTAACCGCGTATTTGATTTAAGCTTTACTTTGGCCATGATGGAGCAAGAGTCAAAAGGGAAGGTTATATCCAGCCCCAAAGTTATTACTCAAAATAAAAAGAAGGCTGAGATCAATTCCACAGATACCACAAGTTTTGCCGTCGTAACGGGAATCGGAGATGCACGGACAGCTTCTTTTGAAGAAGTTGATGCCAAATTAAAACTTGAAGTCACGCCTCAGGTAACCAATGAAGGTTCTATTTCTCTGGAAATTTCTTTAAGTAAAGAAGAGTTTGGAGATAGGCCTTCCGAGGAGGCACCACCCAACAAGGCCCAACGTGAAGTTAAAACCAACGTGCTGGTCGACAATGGTTCCACGATTGTGATCGGTGGGATATATAACTACAGTAAAACGGAATCACACTCTGGGATTCCGTTTTTGAAGGATATACCCCTTTTGGGATGGCTCTTTAGAACGCCGTATAACCCGATTACAACTAAAAATGAAATGATTATCTTTCTGACACCAAGAATTATTAACCAAGAAGAGGCCGGTCTGACTGCCGATCGTTCTTAACTATGGTGAAGTCTCAAATTTCCAAGGCAGAGAGTCGACTACCGCCAATTATTATCAAGTATGAGAATCAACTTGAGCGCGAACCTAATTCTCTCGTCTTTGCCGCTTTGGCGGAAGCTTATCGAAAGAGCGGAAACTATGAAGGGGCATTTCAGGTTTTGCGAGATGGAATCAAGAACCACCCCCTCTATAAATTTGCTTATTTTACGTTGGCACATTGTTACTTTGATGTGAATCAATATCAACTCGCCTATACAACCTTGCGTCCTTTTGTCGCCAATGAGCGAGAAAATTTTCGGGTGCAGAATTTGTTTGCAGAAACTTGCTTGAAGCTCGGTCAAACGGAAGAGGCCTTAGAATCTCTTAAGTATTGTTTATTTCTCGCCCCAAAGAATCATGAGATGGCAAAAAAAATTAAGGAAATTGAACAATCGATTTCTCCTACGGTGGAAACTATTAATGAAATTGCCCCGAAGGCAGAAACTCCAAATACTCCTGTTAACACTCAGTTTGAGGTTAAAAACCTCAATCCTGTGGGCTCTAAAGAAATAGATATTGATGAATGGAAACAGGTTGATCTTTCTCATAATGCCTCAACCGAGCATGTTGATGCGATAGAACAAGTTGGGAACGATTGGAAAATGGATCTGGCGCCAGACTTGAAACCACCCGAGCGAGATGAGGTGCCATCGAATCAAACGAGCAATGCTCCTATTATTACTCACACATTAGTAGATCTTTACTGTGCCCAGGGCCTATATCAGAAAGGCATTGAAATTTTACAAAAGATTTTGGAGCTAAATCCAACAGATCATAAAAGTCGTGCAAGGCTACAAGTATTGCGAGAAAGTGTTGCGGTTTCTTCAACAGGCGCAATACCGCAGCAAAAACAAGATGTGCACCTTCGATTAGAATCTTTCCTTCGCGCCCTAAAAGACCGAGCGCGCCAAATCGACAAAGAAATCAATTGACATAGGGCCATCAGGGTAATTACTTTTACAGTTTTGAAATATATGAACAAAGTTTTGGTTATTAATGGGCCTAATCTCAATCTGTTAGGTACTCGCGAGCCTGAGATTTACGGCAATAATACACTTGCCGACATAGAATCTATTACCTTGAAATTACTAAAAAAAATTGAGGTTTCATGCTCAATCGAGTGGTTTCAGTCTAACTCGGAAAGTGAGATTGTTGATAAGATTCAAAGTTTGGCCACAGACAAAGTTAAAGATAAGGTAGATTTATTAGTAATCAATTCTGGGGCATACAGTCATACGAGTGTGGCAATCCTAGATGCACTCAAAAGTATTTCTATTGCAAAAATAGAAGTCCATCTTTCGCACACGTTGAAGAGAGAGGAATTTAGACATAAGAAATTAACTGCACTCGGCTGTGATGCGGTGATTGAAGGGTTGGGTGCTGTAGGGTATTTTACCGCAATTAGTTCGCACATATATAAGAAGAAGTTTACCAAATAAGGGGATCGTATGTATGACACGACAGAGTTAAAAAAGAACGTCAAGATTGAGCTTGAAGGAAAAGTCTACATTATTTTGAAGAGTGAGTTTACGAACCCCGGCAAAGGCTCTGCCTTTGTAAGATGCCGAATAAAAAATTTGGAAACTTCACAGGTAATTGAACGCACATTTAAATCTGGTGTTTCTACTGGATGCGCCCGCCCTGATTTAGAGGAACGATTGGTTGAATATATGTATGCTGATGCTGATGGTTTCCATTTTATGGACCAGGGCAATTTTGAGTCAATCTTTGTCACGAAAGAGCAGGTTGGAGATTCGAAAGATTATCTGCAGGAAGGAATTAAGCTCAATGTTTTGTACTGGAACGGCAGAATTATTACAATTGATTTACCTTATTTTGTGAATCTCAAAGTTACTCAAACTGATCCTGGATTAAAGGGTGATACTGCTTCTGGCGGCATGAAAAAGGCCATTATGGAAACCGGTTTGCAGCTTAACGTGCCGCTCTTCATTAAAGAGGGTGAGATTTTGAAAATTGACACCAGAACTGGTGAGTATGTTGAAAGGGCCAATAAATAACTGGACATTGTTATGGATATCAAAAAAATTGAAGAGTTTATTCAGGTCGCAAAGAAAAATAATGTTACAAAGTTAACCTATGAAAATGATGGAATGAGAATGTCTGTTAGCTTTGAACAAAAGGTGAGTTACGAACCCGGAATAAGTGCGGCACCGAGAGATCAGATTAATCTCACCCCTAATAACGGCAAAATACCTGAAACAAAGTTACTTCGTCCTGATCTCATTGAGATCAAATGTCCATTTGTGGGTACCTTTTATCGAACCCCCTCCCCCGGTAGCGATCCATATGTCAAAGTAGGCGACACAATTCGTCCCGGGCAAGTCTTGTGCATTGTCGAGGCCATGAAGATTATGAACGAAATTGAATCAGAGGTTTCTGGAACCATTGAGGAGATTTGTGCCGACAATGAAACTTATGTGGAATTTGGACAAGTCTTATATCGAGTGAAAATAAAATAAATGGGCGTATGGAAGAAACAACTCCTTTCAAAAAAATTCTCATAGCGAATCGCGGTGAAATTGCCATTCGTATACTTCGGACATGTCGAGAATTGGGTATTGCTACCGTAAGTGTTCACTCCACGGCGGATGAAAGTTCGTTACATGTTAAATTAGCTGATGAGTCGGTATGCATTGGGCCTGAAAAATCGATACACTCATATTTGAATATGAGCGCTATTTTGTCGGCGGCCGAAATTACTGGAGCAGATGCAGTTCATCCAGGGTTTGGTTTCCTTTCTGAAAATCTTCAATTTGCACGTCTTTGTAATGAATGGAACATCAATTTTATTGGACCATCTAGTGTCGCTATAGAGCAAATGGGTGACAAGATTCGATCTAAAGAGCTTGCAGTTAAAGCGGGCTTGCCAATCCTTATGCCGGTACTTGTGAAAAATCGCAGTTATGATGAAATTGCGGCCGCAGTAAAAGAAATGGGATTTCCAATCTTAATTAAATCTTCTGCCGGAGGTGGCGGAAAGGGAATGAAGAGAATTGACAACTTTGCTGATCTCCAACCTTCACTAGACAGATTGGCTTCGGAGGCGAAAGCAAGTTTTGGTGACGATACGCTTTTTATTGAGAAATATATTGAACGTCCTCGACATGTTGAAGTTCAAATTTTGGCAGATAAATATGGAAACACACTTCACCTTGGTGAACGGGATTGCACGATTCAGCGAAGATTTCAGAAATTAGTTGAGGAATCGCCCTGCGCTGTAATTGATGAGAAGACCCGAAGGGCCATTTGCGAGGCAGCTGTTAATCTTGCAAAATTTGTCAACTATGATTCAGTTGGGACAGTTGAGTTTTTGTATGATCAAGACACTAAGAAATTTTATTTTATGGAAATGAACACAAGAATTCAAGTGGAGCATCCGGTAACTGAAATGCGCACCGGGCTTGATCTAATCGCTCAACAAATCAAGGTTGCTCAAGGGGAAAAACTTGAAATTTATCAAGATGATATTATTTTTAGTGGTCATTCAATGGAATGCCGAATTAATGCAGAGGATGCCGAAACCGGTCGACCATCTCCTGGCAGAATAATCTACTATTACAGACCTGCTGGGATAGGGGTTAGGGTCGATGACTTTATTTATTCTGGATATTCTGTAACCCCTTACTATGATTCCATGTGCGCCAAGATCATTACCCACGCCCAAACAAGAAACGAGTGCATATGCCGTATGAAGCGCGCGCTCAATGAAATCGTCATCGAAGGTATAAAAACCAATATCAATCTCCATAAGAAGATACTCCAGCATTCTGAGTTTATAGGAAATAACTACTCAACTAATTTTTTGTCCAAAAATTCCCTATAATTTCAAGTAAATATACTTTTCCAAGGTTGGAAAATGGACGAGCTTCGGCCGATTTACTTACACATCAGTTTGTTAGAATTTGAAAATGCGTTAGCAGGAATCTTTGCAATTTTTAAGATTGAAAAAAAACTTTCAAAAGCAGATATTTCTGAAATTGTTGAAGTCTATTTTAGAATCCCTAAAGATCTCAAAATAATTCAGCGTGAGCACTTAAAGAAACTATTGAAGAATTTCTTTAAGTACCAAGAGGGCACACTTAATTTTGTGCAAAAAAAAAATATTTTGCACGAATTTCAAAGCTTGCGGCGACATGACATCTGGTGTTCCCAAGAATACATCGCAGTATGTGTGGCGCTTGGAGAGGTAGAAACTGCGCGAGAAAAATTTCATGAATCAATTAATGAAGCATTTTCTTACAAGAGACTTAGTCTGATCGAAAATTTGTGTCATAAATTTCATGACATTGTGGAGGAGAACGAGCTTTATCGAATAAAACTCGTTTGTGCTTGCCTACGCCATGATAAAAGTCTTGTAGAGCAATTATATCAGCAGTCGCTTTCTAATCATGAGAAGAGAATCATATTAAGGCAAGTCATTGAAGAATGCAGTGATGAGAAAATACTTACGCCTGAGGGGCTAGAAATAACGACCTTGAAGCAGCAGTTAAGCCAGAGACTTACGACAAGAGGCAGAAAAGAAATTGTAAATAAGTTGTATGAATTTTTGGCCTTGAGTGCTGATAAATGCAACATTCTTCTTTTATGTGCAGAATACTTTATCAAGGTAAAAAGAAAAACAGTGGCACAAAAAGTGATTGAATTTTTGAAAAAAATGACAATGGATGGAAAGAATTTTGAATCTAGGATCAAAGAGATAGAGGAAAAGATACAGAAGATGAAAGAAGATAAAGTTTTTTCACTAGAAAAAGATGAGATCTTCGATCTTGCAGAGGATTTATTTTCTGGAGAGATGAGTGATTTGTTTAAAACAAAAAAGAAGCCAGTGTATGAACTTGATATGAGTCTTATGCAGAGAGATGTATATCTGATTAGGCAAGGATTACTTTCGATCGATGAAATCGCAAATCAAGAACTTGAAAAATATCCTGTAGATTCTGAAATGCAAAATCGAAAAGCAGAAAGAGGATTAGTAAATGCATTCATGAACATTGAATTGCAACTGAAGATTGCACTTCATAGAGATTTGGTTAGTGCGCTAATAATGTTGGAAATGCTTGGTCCGGCACTAAAGTTATGCGAAGAACTCATGCCAGTGCTTTTAGGAGTTGAAAACAGAATATCGATAAGCTACTTAATTGTAATGATCAATTTTAAAAAAGAAAATTATGAAAGAGTCATTAATCTATGTGATAGTGCCATTGCATCCTTGCCCCTTTCCATGTCGGACAAAATTGCATTTTTACGATTGATGGCGGCCAGTTTTCAAAAGAAAGGTGAGATAAAAAAATCTGTTGGAGTGAATAAGTTGATACACCAACTGATCAGTACGTTGAGTGGGGTGCAGGAGTGATTAAAGTTAATAAAATTTTAATCATATTTTTTGGAGGGATCTTTGTCGTCATTTTCGCTTTATTTCAATTTATTGAAACTAAAACGTTCACCAGTTATTTGTTGAATCCTATTTTAAAAAAAATCACCAGTCCTTTGGGAGTGCAAATTTCAGTAGAACATATAGACCTACAGTTTTTTCCTCCTGCTACCTATTTTGAGAAAATTGAAGTTGAGAAAAAAAATTTTTTCAAACTAAACCTTGATCATGCTGGCGCTGTTTTTCGTCTTAGTAATTTTATTAGGAATGATTTCAATTTACACACCATCAAGCTTCAGGGCGGCTTATTAAAAATTAAAAAAGGGCAGCATGCTAAAACAGAATGGGGGTGGGATGATATTCAGCTCCTCAAGAAAATTCAGCATGAAGTTCTGAAACTCTGGAATCAAACTAAGCTTGGACAAATTGAAATATCGCGATTGATAGTACAAAGAGATGTTCAATCAGGCATGCTACACTCTGCAATTTGTACAATAGATAAGGACAAGATTGACATGCTTTTTGAGGCCGTCGATTTGAAACTTGGCCAACTTCATCTGGATGGTCTACGTGCGGATCTCTCGCTTGATGCAGAGAAATTAGAGGTTTCGTCACTAAAAATCGAAAATGATTTTAATTATTTTACATATAGCGGTTTCATCGGGATTCTGGATGCATCCATTTCTGGGCACGTTGACTTAGCCGGAGCGTTATCACTACTCTCTGAACAGTTTCCACAAATACAGATGAAAGAAGTACTGGATGTACAAGGAAACCTCAAAACATCTTTTTTATTTTATCTCTCGAAGGCTAAGAAAAATATATCAAACGGTGAGGCGGAGTTAACCGATGTTAAGTTTCGGAGTAAAAGCTTCAGGCGCATAGCTTTTGGATTTTCCCTATAAAATCAGAATATAGGTATCAAGAAATTTAATGTCTCTGATCAGCATGGCCAACTTAGTTTTAATAATGAAGTTAAGATTTATAATATCGAAAAAAATAAAATTATCCCATTCGAGGGGGAATTAGAAGTCCAAAATTTTAATATTAATTCAGTGCTCCCTCTTATCCAGCCAAAATTGAACTCGATGTTCGCGAACCTAGACCTGGTTGCACTAATCGGGATAGATGACAGCGATAGGGTATATTTGAATGCGAAACCGGGAGGAAAAGTTAAGGAGTTTGTGCTCAAAGCTACAAGTGGTCGCAAAATTCTTGCGGTGCCACGTTTTAAGTTGGGGGGATTTTTGCTCACGGTGAATAAGGGCCCGCTGCTAAACTTTAATTACGATCTACGATTTGAAACGGGTGGCATAAAGGGAATTGGAAGTATCGATGCTCGGTCGCTTAGCTTTGATGCCACTGCCTATAATTTTGAATTACGTGAATTTGGTCCCATTTCCAACGTTGTGCTTACCGGCAAAGCGAACCTCAATATTAAGATTGCTGGTTTATTAGAAAAAGTGACGATGAACTTTACCGGGAAGGCTGATGATTTCGGCGTTGTTGGTTTCAAGCTCGGGCTGCTCGATTTAAACCTCAAGTTAGATTTGGATGAGCCACGTCTTCGAATTAATCAGGCCGTGGGGAAATTCAAGGCCACCAGATACGATGGAAACGGGATGCTTGATTTTACTGACGCTGGTGGACCGGACTTAAAGATCAATTTACAAGATGGAAGAATAGAGGATGTCGTCGAAATGTGTTTCACAGATCTGCCGATTGCAAGAACGTTAAAGGATGTTTTAAGAGGAAATATAAAAGGTAAAATTGGTATTGATGGAACATTTGATACAACCGGGCTAAATGTTTTTGGGAATATGATCTTGCCACGCCTTTATCTCTACGAGGAGTGGTTTGAGAAAGGAGAAGCTAGTTTTATTTATGCCAATAAAACTTTGCAAATAAAGAAAGCAAAACTTAAAAAGGGAAGTGGCCTCTTGGGGATGTCATTCATTTATGATTCTAATACAGGCTACGTAGAGTATGATGCCGCCATCGAGGGCGTTATGTTAGATGATTTTTACTATTATCGTTTACTTAATTTTGGACTCCAAGGTGAAATTACAGCGGACCTGTTTGGCAGTGGAATGTTGGAAGATTTATCGACAAAAAATGTTATTAAAATTAGCAAATCGAGAATTAAAGACAAGCATCTCGATGATTCCGAACTCAAGGTGTATAACAATGGTGCAGATATATTTATTAATGCAATTTTTGCAGGGACTCTATTTGAGATAGGGAGTTATATAAATTTACGAGAAAATGCTAAAAAAAATTCAAATTATGCCTTCAAAATCAAAACCGAGGATATAAAGAATTTTCTCGGGTTGCTTAGTGTCCATAATGTTGAAAACAAGGATCTTGATGGGGAGGTGGATGTAGAGGGTAAAGGTTTTTTTAATATTAGCGACTGGGAGAGTATGGATGCTGAGCTTATCGTTCATAATTTTGTCTTGCAAAAAAATAATACAAAATTGAGAATTTTTGAAAAGGGATTGATTCAGATTGTTGGAGGAGTGATTAAAAAATGGAACATTAATCTTCTAGGTGATGAATATTACCTAAAATCCAATGCCATTGGATCACTAAAGTCTGGTTTGAAAATCACTCAAGCATTTAATATGCCTTTTCAATTCATGGAGATGCTCACCCCGAACATTTCTTCTTCAAAGGGAAGTATTAAGGGGTTGTCTGTTGCGAAGGTGGTTGACGGAAAATTTTTATATTCGTTTGACCTAGACGGAACGGGAATAGGTATTCGTACGGCCTTTACCCCCATTGCTGTGGATGATGGCAAATTTAGTCTGAATGTATCAGGCAATGAAATTTTAATAGAAAAATTTGAAGGATCATTGGGAAAAGGACGCATGAGTGGGAATGGAAAAATTAAAGTGCATTTTCCCTACCCTGAAATTGAACTATATCTAGATTTTAATAAAACTTTGATACCGCTTTTTAAACAGTCGTCGCTGGTTTTTTCGGGAAATTCAGTAATTCAAGGCACGAAATTGCCATACAAGGTTAGGGCCAAT
The DNA here is from genome assembly GCA_964359085.1 of uncultured Bdellovibrio sp. Taxonomy (GTDB): domain Bacteria; phylum Bdellovibrionota; class Bacteriovoracia; order Bacteriovoracales; family Bacteriovoracaceae; genus GWA2-49-15. The sequence continues at coordinate 27,764 of CAYHRT010000004.1, forward strand.
GTCTACTTGGTCCGAGGCGAAATCAAGGATGACTTGAATTTTATCCGTGAAACTTTCAATCATGGTGGGAGGAGCTATAAAACCTCTACTTCTGATCGAATTGGGCAACAATCGCTAATCGATTATAACGTTAATTTAAGTTTTCTTTCTCCCCTGATATTGCGAAATCAACTAATGGAATTTTATGTGCTTGGCAATTCAAATATTTGGGGAACAGAGCTTGCGGTTAATATGCAATCAAAAATTGATATCGTGCCAGGCCAGAGTAAAGTGTTTTTTAAAGGCCATGAATTTGTCATCAGTAAGGGAACAATCGAATTTGATAAAGCCAATGGAGTGAAAAATCCATTGATTAATATTCGGGGCGGAACCCGTATTTCTAATTACAATATTATTTTCGATGGCAGTGGATTTTTAGATAATCTGATTGTTAATTTCCATTCTGAGCCTGCCCTTGCGCAGGAGGATATTCTTTCACTTTTAACTATCGGAGTGACTAGCCAAGTATCAAAAAACCTGCAATCGAGCGATTTAGAAGCGGTGACGTCAATGAGTTTAGGCAGTATTTTAATGGATCAGTTTGGCATTAGCGAAAATTTAAACAAGTCTGTCGGTGTGAAGTTATCTGTCTTGCCCGAGCTAGGTAACGACGACATTAACCCCATGCAAGGGAGGACAAGCACCGCCGAACCTGGTGCTAGCAAAATGAAAAGTGCTACTAAAATAAAAATTCAAAAGAAAGTAAAGGAATTTGATCTGTCTTTTAGTTCAACTTTTGGAGGTTCTCTGCAACAAAAGCAGGAAATGAACATCAATTATAATTTGAGGAATGATGTTTCCGTTCAAGGTATTTATGAAATGTACTCGACTGATTCAACTAATAATCGTACCTCGCCAGATTCAGCAGGAGTCGATTTGATTTGGAAGAAAACGTTTAAATGAGATATTTATTTGTCCTACTTATTTTTTCCGATTGGATGCTTAACCTTGCTCAGGCATCCCTAGATAAAGAAAACATCATTAAAATTTCGAGTTTGAAAGTTGAATGTGAAGGCGATCGCGAACTATGTAAACAATTCCAAGATAGTTTTAAGCTTAATCCTAACAAGTTATTTACTGAGGCAGGACTTTATAATTTTTTGAGCATCTCATTTCAGGAGAACTTCATTAAAAATGCTAAGTTTCAAATATTGAAAGATCAGGATCTTTACCGCATGAGGGTAATTGTTCAAACTAAAATAAAATTGAAAAATATACAATATAAAATCATTCATAACTCAAAGCCAGTTGAGTTTACGCCACAGGGATTCTCCCATCTTGAATATTTTGAAGATCTTAACCTAGATGACTTAAGTCGCAGGATACTAGACGATCTTGAGTCGAGAGGAATGATCGCTGAAGAGGTTGAAGTTGATACCGATAGCTTATTGCAAGACGGCAATATCAGAATTTTCGTAAACGTCCTAGATGTGCTTCATGTTAAGCAGATTGAGTATAATGCGCCTCTGAGCTATCTGTCTTTTTTACGAGAACGTTTTCACCGCTTTACAAAAAAACAGTGGAGTAAAGTTGACTTTGAAATAGCACTCGATAATTTTTCGCGAGATTTATTTTACGAAGGATATTACTTTTCTGAAATAAAATACAATGCAGTGATACTGGAAAAAAAACACTTGTCGTTGAAGCTTAATTTAATAGTTGGTGAACGGTACAACCTTGCTCCGAGTGGGTTTAAGATTTTTTCTCGTAATGAGATTCTGGCCTTCATGCATAACTTTATTCGAAATAAGAGTGGCCTGTTTGATGCCGAGCAAATTAAGAATGACCTTTTACTAAAATATCAGGAGCGTGGTCTCTATGGCACTACAGTAACAATTCGTAAACAAGATGGTAAAGACCGCCTCGGGCAAAGAATGCTGGTATACTATTTTGAGATTCATGAAGGGCGTAAAGTTGCCGTTACAGATTACGATTTTACTGGAATTACTTTTTTTAGTCGAAAGCGTATTCTCTCCTGGTTAGAAACACTCAACTCATCTTTGGTGGACAGAAATTATGTTGATGAAACTGCATATTACAAGTTTGTACAAGTGATTAAGAATGAATATTTAAAAAATGGTTTTTTTGATATAGAAATACATGGACCATTTTTTCAATTCACTGAATCGAACGAAGCTGTAATTTCTTATAAACTTCACGAAGGTAAACAATATTATATTCGAACTATCACGATTAAGGGGCTTGATGCTAAGAATCGACAGGAGATATTAGCTAAATTGAATAATACTGCTGGTGGCGTTGCTAATTTCCTTGAGGTGGATGCTGACATCAGACGAGTAGTTTCTTCCTTGAGTGTCAAGGGGTACATCTTTGCTTATCTCAAGAATCAGAATGATCAAGAGTTGTTGAAGATCGATACTAATAATTCTTCTATCGATCTTAAGTTTGATCTAGAACCTGGGAAAAAGGTATTTTATGAAGATTACAAAATTATTGGTAATAATAAAACTAAAGCCGAAGTTATCTCCCGCGAAATCGAACTTGAACAGAAACAACTTATTACTCCTGCTCTTCTCAAGGAATTAACGGATAGGCTTCTGGCGCTTGGATTATTTAGTTCGGTTAAAATCACTCCAATAATAACCAGAGATTTAGGTGAAGATAATGCCGCAACAACTCTTCTGATTAATGTGCAAGAAAAGGATTCTATTCAGATAAAGGTAGCACCTGGCTTCCGAACTGACCTAGGCCTTAAAACATCAGCAACACTAAATTTCGATAATCTTTTTGGGAGCAACAAATCCTTGGGAATCAATGCCCAAGCAAATAAACGTTTTGATTTGAGCGGATTAGATCCGCGTCGGCGAGGCGAAAATAAGAATTTCATTGAATGGGGCACAAGTGTTGATTACGCACATCCCTATCTTTTTAATACAAAATTTAAATTTGATGCATCATCAGCTGCTTCACGTAAGCGTTTTTACGGTTTTGACGCTGAAATATTTCAGAACTCTGTTCAATTATCGCGAGAAATAGCTACCTTTTTAAGCATTGGAGCAATGTACCAATTAGAAGTGATCAACCAGTATGATGCCAGCAAGGAAATTGATGCAGGCTATTTCCGTATTGGGAGCTTAAGCCCGTCAATAAGCTTCGACTTTAGAGATAGTGCGATTATGCCCCATCGTGGGTTCTTAACCACGCTCACATATGAGATCGCCAATCCAACACTCAATTCACTGGATAGAGAAGATATTGAAATTAATTATTACAAGCTTGTTTGGCGTAACAAGATTTACTTACCCATTAATGATTCTGTGACCTTTGCTACCTCTCTTGTGATGGGGATGGAAGAAAATTTGGCCAAAGAGGTGAGACATGATGCAGTCGGCAATGTCATTCTAAACGCAAATGGCGTTCCACAAACAAAGGGCTATATTCCGAGTATCAAAGTCTTTAGGTTGGATGGATTTGACACTGTTCGCGGCCATTCCGATACAGAAATTAATCGTTTACAGAGAGGACAAGATATTAATGAAATGATTATTCAAGATCGCGCGTATTTTTTGAATTTAAAACTAGAGCCACGCGTATATCTGGACGATAGTTTGATATTGGGGGTTTTTCTTGACGCCGGGCGCGTGTATGTCCAAAAGATGCAACCAGAGGAACTGAGATTTGGCGCAGGTACTAGTTTCAAACTAGTAACACCTGTGGGTACCCTGGATTTCAATTATGGTGTCAAGTTGAAGAGGGGCCGCGATGCAAACAACAATAAGGAATCTTTTGGCCGCTTCCATATCTCAATTGGATTCTTCTAATAATCCCAAATTCTGGTTGTTAGGAGGCAAAGCCCTGAATATATTCTTGACTTCGTGATGAAGGCCCCTATATAAGAAATAGCATTTCTCTCACCGCTACCAATATTTTTTTGGTTTTGTGTTATTTTTACGTTTGATTTGAGGACTTTTTTTATGCACAAGCAACAAAGATCATTCATACTAAAACCGGCCCAAGCCGAAAAAAAATGGTTTGTGGTTGATGCTACGGACCAGGTAGTTGGTCGTTTTGCATCAGAAATTGCCAAGGTTTTGAAAGGTAAGACTAATCCTAAGTTCACGCCAAATACGGACTCTGGCGATTACGTAATCGTTATCAATGCTGAGAAAGTTAAATTCACCGGTAAAAAATGGGATAAGAAGAATTATTATTGGCACACCAACCATATTGGTGGCATTAAGAAAAGAACCGCTCGTGAACAATTGGAAAAACACCCTGAACTGATTCTGTATAATGCAATTTTTGGCATGCTGCCAAAAACATCATTAGGTAGAAAACAATTAACCAAGTTGAAGGTATTCTCTGGACCTTCTCATAATCTAGAAGCTCAAAAACCATCTGAGCTTAAATTTTAATATTCATAGGGAAAAAGTATGGCACCGAAAGGCAAAGTTTACGACACCTACACTGTAGGAAGAAGAAAATCATCTGTGGCCCGTGTCTATGGCTCGGCCGGAACAGGCAAAGTCGTTATCAATAAAAGAGAGTTGCGCACTTACTTTGGTAAGGAAACTGATCTTTATGTAGTTAATCAGCCTTTAGAACTGCTCAAGATTAAAGATCGCTATGATTGGGTTATCAATGTAAGAGGCGGAGGTACAACCGGCCAGTCTGGTGCTATTCGCTTAGGTATTGCCAGAGCATTGTTGAAGTTAAATCCAATGTTCCGTGGAGAGTTAAAAAAGGCCGGATTTCTTACTCGTGATTCTCGCAAGGTGGAAAGACAAAAAGCCGGTATGAGAGGGGCAAGGGCCCGTTATCAATTCTCGAAGAGATAATTTGCCACTAAAGCGTGGCATAGTTTACTCCCAGAAGCGTATAAATAATATTTATTTCCTTACTAGGTGGCAAGGTCTCCTGTGGCATAGCGTATAAACAATATGTTATCGCCATAAACTCCCTATTAACTCTACTTAAGAAATCAGAAATAGTACCCGATCAATAAGGTATAGTTCTAGTAGGGGGATTTGAGATGAGAACCTTTCGAAATATTCTGCGCCATTTTCTTATTCAGAGTGTATTTCAATATATTTCCCTCTCCTATGCAACGACCTTTTTACCAACTCCTCTTGAGCAACAACTGGAAAGTGTGAATGCTGTTATTCGTGGAGAATATCTTGGTTCCATCAGCAAGAGATCAGCAGCAGGTGAGGTGGTGACTGAGCTGTCTTTTAGACTTAAATCTCAAGTGGGCCTCTTACCGAGAGAAATTCTGAATCCTAACAATTTTAAGGTTCTCATACCCGGTGGAACTCTTGATGGCATCGTCTATTTCGTCCATGGTATCCCAAAATTTAACCTCAACGAGGAAGCCATTTTATTATTAGTGAAGGGATCTTATGGTCTGCATCTATATAATCTTGGGATGGGAAAATATAGTATTGTGAAAGAGGCCAATCATACTTTGATTCGCTCAGACATTTTCCCCGCCCACAGCGAGTTAGGTAATATTTCGTTCCAGCAATTTGATACTCATTTGAGCAAACGTTTTGGACAATTGCTTCACGAGATTCAATTAAACTATTCCATAGCACCAGTATCTGTTGCACCAGTGCAATTAAAACGTGCTCCAGCTTCTGGAGCAACGGCTTCGAGAGATATTGCATCAACTGAAATTGAGAGTGATAACTTTGGTCATAGTTGGATTTTGATGCTCTTTCTGGCGATCTTGGGAATCATTTCGGCCCATTTAACGAGGAGAAGGAACTTATAAAAGGTTTAGTTTTTTTTGTATTGATGACACTATTTATAAGGAATAGCGATGCATTTGTTCCTTCAAAGGATATTTATGGTAAGAATTTATCATGGAGAAGCGATATCTCTGCGATAAATATCTATCTGAATTCTCAAAATGCTTATGGCCTCTCAAGTAGTGCAGTTAAAAATCAATTGTTAAATGCCAGCACAACGTGGGGGGAATACCTTCCAATGAGTCTCCTCGTTTATGAGACATCAGACTCACCCGCCACGGGAAGAAATGATATATATTTCTCCAATAATTCCATGTTTTTTTCTGATTCGTCCGTTGTAGCGGTGACACAAGTATCTTATAGGGAGGGAACAGGAGAAATTGTTGAAGCGGATGTTATTATAAACGACGCGACTATGACACCAAGCTTAGAGCCTAGCGCTCTCTATTATCTTGGGAACACAATCGTTCACGAGGTTGGTCATTTTATTGGTTTAGGGCATTCTCAATTTCTTAGCTCAACCATGTTTTATAAATTGAACTATGGCCAGTACCAGATGAGTGAAGAGGATATAAGTAGCGTTCGTACCATTTATTCTTCCAATTCTTATCCCGGAATTCGAGGCACTGTTGTAGGAGGACGAAGCTTAGGTGGGATTTTTGGGGCCAATGTGCAAGCAATTTCAATGAAGCTTGGGAAAGTTGTTGGTGCTGCCATGTCAGAGCCGGATGGCACGTTTGTGATAGATGGGTTGGATACAAATGATAATTATTTTCTGTATATAAGACCTTCTTATAAACCAGAATCGTTACCCTATTATTATAGGACGGTGAGATCTGATTTCTGTGAAGGGAGAACAAAATATCGAGGTAATCTTTATTCCACTTGCTTTGCTGAAGAACAAGGAATGGCCCAGATCGTGACTTTGAATGGTAGCACCAATCTTGATGTTGGGATGGTCAGTATAGGCTGTGGACTAGAAGTCGCACCTGATTATTTTCAAAACAGAAAGACCGCTCCTGATGGTTTTGCTCCAGTTATTGTAAAGCCTGATGGCACAGTAGGGATGGCCATGACAGGCTACTTTGATACAATGAATAACGACTCAGATATCATAACTTTTGATTTGAGAAATTATTCGCTACCGGCCGGGCAAATCTATCTAGAGGTGAAGGCCATTTATCACTCGATTTATTCACCTCTCAAGCTGGATTTTTCGCTTTCACGCAATGGTACCAGCCCAGTTGATTTTCCATCCCCACTATCCTTAATTGGGGGAGTGGTCAAGGGGGCAGACAATTCGATCAACTTTGATGCCGCAGGAAGGATTCTTCTCGATTCAAGCAATTCGAGCAATAACAAGGTTACTCTTACAATCGCTCCAGATACCATGAGCAATTATTTAGTGGCAAATCCAAGCATAGCTTACACTTTGGAGGATATTTTTCCAGCATCTGCACAGTTTATTGATGATCATGGAGTTTATATCTTAATTGCAGGCATATCTGAGTATTATGGTGGAAGTTTTAGGCCAGTGAGGGCAATTTCGAATACTAAGATTTATGACAATAAGAGATGCCCACAGGGGCCAAATACATTTTCAGTCTTGGCCGCTAATTCGAATGCGGCAGTATCATCATCATCCAGCGGGAAAAAATTGGATGATGGCCAGGCTTCACTGATTGCAGCATGTGGTATGATCGGCCCTACTGATCCCGAGGGAGGTGCCGGTCCTGGGATTGGTTTCTTCGCTACATTTTTATTCAGCTTTTTATTTCTAAATTTGTTAAGATCAACCCGCTCAATTATTTTCTAGTGTCTATCCCGCAAAGCGCTATGTTACAATTATGTACAGGATGTACGGTATGCCGACATGACGTCCAGTGTGCCTAAGCACAGTGAACGCGGTATGTCGACGAGGATATAAATTCTAAAGGCAGGATTGCGATGAAATGGGTGGCTTTGTTTTTGTTATTAACTATGTCTGCATCAATTCTTGCACTCAATTTAAGTAGTGAGCATATTCATAAAATTCCAGATAGGAAAAAGACAATTTATTTCAATCGTGGAATTTTTCATAATGGTGACAAAGGACAAGAATCTAAGCTGAAAGCAGTTCGTCATTCTTATTATGAGAAACAGGGTCATGAAAGATTGGTTTTTGATTTTGAAAGCGATAAGCTTCCCAAAATTTATGGTGGTTTGTTAGACGAAAAAAATCAGCTGCATCTCGATTTTTTTAAAGTCAATTTGCCTACCAATGTTAGCGCGTTTGGGAATAGTATAATGGTTGATGCGATCAATTTTTTTCCGATACAAGGCGAGACGCTTGCTTTAGAAATTAACTTCAAGTTTAAAGTAAAAATAGAACTTTTTACACTTGAAAAACCTGCAAGATTAGTGGTGGATGTAATTAAAATATAGGTACAAAAGGCGCAATACTTTATGGCAAATAGTGAGAACAATTTTCAAGTGCAAATTAAACCAAGTGAAGTTGATATTAAGGGTTTTCCTGATAGGGTAGTAATCATTCCTATTATTAACAGCCCGATCTTTCCTGGGATGATTGCACCGATTATTCTTGGCGAAGATAAGTTTTCTCCCGAACTCGATGAGCAGTTACTTAAAGTTGGTCATGTTGCTCTCAATCTTGTGAAATATCGTGAAGATCTAAAAGAGCAAAATGAAGATGATTTAGAGGTTGGACCTGGAGATATTTATAAGGTTGGTGTGTTATGTAAGGTTGTCAAAAAATTAAAATTGCCAGATGGTTCTGTAAATATTTTAGTCCATGGCATGAAAAGGTATAGAGCTTCTGAAATTGTGAGCGATAAAACGCTACTAAAATCAAAGGTTGAAGTATTTGATGACATTCTTGAGACTGATGAGGAATTGGATGCGTATACACGCTCAGTTATTAATCAAGTCAAAAAGCTCAGCGAAATTAATCCGTATTTTAATGAAGAAATGAAGCTTGCCATGCTGAATTCTCCCTCGCCCGGTGCTTTGGCTGATTTGGTAGCTTTTGCTTTGAGTTTAGACATTCCTGAGGCCCAAGATTTTCTGGAAACGTTGGTGGTGAAGAAGCGTTTTGCCAAACTACTTGTATATCTGAAGCGTGAAAAGGACGTGGCTGATATACAGAAGAAAATATCTGATGAAGTTAACGACAAAGTTAACAAATACCAGCGTGAGTATTTTTTGCGAGAACAGCTAAAAGTTATTCGCGCCGAGCTTGGAATGGATGAAGACGATAAATCTCGTGATCTAAAACGGATGCGAGATATTATTGAAAAAGTAGGCATGCCACCCGATGCCTTAAAAGCCGCACAAGAGGAACTCGAACGCCTTGAGGTGATTCCCGATAGCAGTCCTGAATATAATGTTGCTAGAACATATTTAAATTGGATGATTGATCTTCCCTGGAGCAAATCCACTGATCTAGTCATTAATATCAAACTGGCGAGAAGAATTCTTGCCAGAGATCATTACGGATTAGAAAAGGCTAAAGAAAGAATTTTAGAATTTTTGGCAGTTAGAAAATTGCGGCCTGAATATGATGGCACCATTTTATGTTTGGCCGGTCCGCCTGGAGTTGGTAAAACCTCTCTCGGGAAAAGTATTGCCAGATCTCTTGGCCGTAAATTTTATCGTTTCAGCCTCGGCGGCATGAGAGATGAGGCCGAAATTAAAGGACATCGACGAACTTATGTCGGTGCCATGCCAGGGAAAATTATTCAGGCGATTAAGAGAGTTGAAGTTAACAATCCTGTTATTATGCTTGATGAAATAGATAAAATGGGGAAATCCTTTCAGGGAGACCCTGCATCCGCACTGCTTGAAGTCTTAGACCCTGAGCAAAATTCAGCCTTTTTGGATAACTATCTTGATGTGACGTTTAATTTATCCAAAGTCTTGTTTATTGCAACTGCCAATAACATAAATGATATCCCTGAGCCACTTTTGGATCGAATGGAAGTCATCGAATTGAGTGGCTATACAATCGAAGAAAAATTAAATATTGCAACAAAGTGGGTTATTCCTAAGCAATTGGAGAAGCATGGTTTAAGTAAAACTGAATTTCATCTTACGACTGAGGTACTAAAAAAACTTGTCGCCGATTATGCACGCGAACCAGGCGTTCGTGTCATGGAGCAAACCATTGCGAAGCTTTGTCGTCGTGCTGCCCTTGAAAAAGTGGCAGATGGAAAGCGCAAAATTTTTGAACCAAAAGTTAATGAGCTAGAAAAACATCTTGGAGTGGCCCGTTATCAGGTTGAGAAGGCCGAAAAAATTCTTCATCCTGGGGTCGTTACTGGTTTGGCGTGGACTGCCTTTGGCGGGGAGATTCTTTTTATTGAAACGCTGCCGCTTAAAGGGAAGGGTGGATTTAAATTGACAGGGCAGCTTGGTGAAGTGATGAATGAGTCGGCTAACCTGGCCTATAGTTATGTAAAGATGCTACTGCAAGTTGATTTAGATAAAATTGGCGCAAAAAAATCCTCTCAAGCAATCACAACAAAAACAACTTCAAAGAAGAAAAGCGAAACGGTACCTATTGGTAAAATCCCTATCGCAATTCCAGGGCCGACAACACCGGCTTCCACTACCCTAACGAATTCTGAAGCAATCGATCCACAGGATTTTCTCGCGACTCATGAAATACATCTTCACTTGCCGGCGGGTGCAACTCCTAAAGACGGGCCTAGTGCCGGCATTACCATGGCCACCGCCCTTTATGGGCTGGCCACAATGCGGAAGGTGAATGCCGATCTCGCTATGACTGGCGAACTGAGTTTAACTGGGAAAGTGTTACCGGTTGGTGGAATCAAGGAGAAAGTTCTTGCTGCCAAGAGAGCAGGGATCAGAGAAATTATTTTGCCTGAGCAGAATTTGAAAGATTTAAAAGAAGTACCCTCGATTCATCGTCGTGGATTAAAATTTCATCCTGTTTCTCACTTCGATCAGGTGCTTAAGATTGCCTTTAAAACCTGAGTTTGGGATTAAAATTCTTCGGAATCGTATTCTTTTTTCTGCTGATGTTTAACGATCCCAGAAGCAATTTCACGCAGAGCTGTAACAATATCCTTGTTTTTACTTTTAACAACAGGGTCGGCACCTTCTCTTAACTGCTTAACTCGCTTTGTTGCTAAATGCACCAGCTCATATCTATTTTCAACTCGTGCTAAGCAATCTTCTACAGTAATTCGCGCCATAAATCATAACCCTTGGAAATTATATGTTGAACATTGGAACCTAATTGAGTATCAACGAAATGTCAAACAATGCCGCATGACATTATGGAAAAATAGCTCTGGCATCAGTTAGATATGGCCCAACACGTTCCAAAATGGGTAGCCTAATAATACGCTGTGTCGAGGTGAGGAGTTTATTTTGCGCTGTTAACTCAAAAGGGCAGATAAAATAAAGAGTGATCTTTTCATTTACTCCCAGTTTTTGGTTCGCCTTTTTTAAATTACCAATAATTTCTTTTTGGGTAATGGCATGGTTAACCATGAAGCTAAAATCCTCTGGGCATTTTTCATGGTGCCTATCAAAAAGCATAGCAATACGAATTGGGTCAACTCCAATAATGCCTAATATTTCATGCTGATAAAGTGTAACCAAGGCATGTGAAATATAACGCTCTTCTTCAAGCACTGATTCAAGTCTATGGGGAAATATTTTTCGGTTTTCAGCGGTATAAAAAAAGTTCCTCTTTCGGTCGATGAATTTCAAGTAACCTTGCGGGGTTATTTCACCGATGTCGCCAGTTTTGAGGTTAGAATCATCAAAAAGATCATCGTTGCTGTGTTTATAGTATCCGCTATAAAACGAG
>CAYHRT010000005.1:0-15736 GCA_964359085.1 uncultured Bdellovibrio sp.
AAATTTGCCTCGCGCTGGTTTACCTGGATTTTTTCCCCTATTGCATGGGCCATTGTGCATGAAGCGACGGCCTCACGGCATGTTCTGCCCGACATGAATTATGTTCCCATCCTGCTCATCCACGGGACAGCTGATCACATCATTCCACTCTCGTTTGGAAAGGACATATACGAAATGCTTCCCCCAGGAAAAAAAGATTTTTGGCAGGTGGAAGGAGCAGACCATCTTGAAACTTATCACCATGGCCCCGAGTATAAAGAAAAATTGGTGGAGTTCATCCAAAAACATTAATATATTTTAAAAGGTCCAACCCAACACAATCTGATTTTGAAAATAGCTCGTGCCGATTTTCTGCCCACGTTGAAATCTCTGACACAAAAAACGAATGTCTAAATCCTGGGCAAGAAAATAGGAAAGGCCAAATTGTGACCAAAGGTTCCAGGTAAATTTATTCTTTCCAAAGAAATCACTCTGATACGTTAATTCCAAATGGAGCTTGGCCTTATGATTGAGATTGCTAATACTCCCCAGTGTCGCCCACGGGCCAGATCTTATTTTATTTTTTGCAAAATAAGCATATTCAAAATTCCATTTTGCCAACGTGTAGAGCAGCGAAGTCTCCTGAAAAAATGAAAAAGCATATCCGGCAGACGGGAGGAATTGCCATGTCTCCTGATCAATCATGTCCACAGGGTGCTGATAGGCCCCTCGCAATCCCCATGAAAGCGGCTTCTCGTAGGCGTTGATTGGAACGAGTGAAAGGGAATCAAAAAATGTTAGCTCGCGAATTCGATATTCAAATTCTGATTTCTTTCGCTCATAACGATGAGCATGCAATTGTAAAACATTGAGGCGTGAGAATGGTGAAAATCCGGCATCTCTGTTAAGAAGATCATGAAGTGCGGGACGATAACTTAGAATTTCTAGCTCTCTTCCGTCCACAAAACCCAAACTGAGCGCAATCTGTGATGTTCCATGGCCTTGGTTCGGTTTTTCATGAATAGGCTTTTCTAACTTCTTAGCTTCCGTTGTCACGCCAAGTTTGGCCCGCAGAATAAGTGCCCGGTTATAGAGACTTTCCTGTCCCTCCTTGAACTTCATTTTATTTTCAATTTTTTTATAAAGTAAATATTGCACCAGGGAATCTAAGAATAAAGGACTCTCGGAAAATTTTTCCAGTGGGATATCACCTGAGACAACCGAAGCAAAGGCAGCTTGCTGGGCATTGGGTAATTGGGTGGTAAGATGATGCAGACGCTTTTGCAATGCAGGTCTGTATTTGAGGTCGACAACTGCACCGGGAATATCAGCTACCACCTTAATTGTTTCAAAGGGAACAGTATACAGAAGAAAACCACGAGTTAAATCCCATTCTGGTTTCGCAACATCGAGAATGGTCAGAAGATGAAAAGAACAATTCTCATCAAGAAAGTAATAATAAAAAAAAGTATTTTTGGACACTTCCCAAAAATGCGCCATCATGCGTTTGGTGGAAATCTCATCGATATTAAGTTCATATTCCCATAAATCTCGGCCTTCACCTTCATTGTACTCACGTACTTTCATATAATATGGTTCCATTGAAAATGCGCCAACAAATCCACCCAAAAGGCCTCTTAACGCATAAGCTATTCCATCTGTATCATTGGTGGCAGCAGCATATGATATAAAGTAGTCCAGTAGATCCATATGTTTCATGTCATGACTTCCGCGCTGACTTCGCGATGATTTGTTGGAAATAATACGCAAAAAGGTATGGCCCATGGCAGATCCGGGATTGTTAGGAAAATTTGAAGCAAAAACCAGGGCCACTCCAACCGGATCAAGATTCTGCATCCATTCCTGAAAATCAGGACAAAGCTGATCCTCAATATTAAGAGCAAGTTTCTCTTTCAAATAGCGATAGCGTTCAGGAAAACGACATTGTGGATGAAGGTTGAGATTTTCCGATGGGCCACTCAAAAAAGCTTGGGTCGATGCTTCGGCTTCGGCCGGCAAATTCCAACGGCCCTCCGGTGAAAAATAAAAATAATCACCATCTGCTTGACCTTTTCTAGATTTTCCAAACAAGGTGCCAAGAAGAGAAGGTTGATAGTGCATTAACTTCTGAAAATAAATGTCATGTTTGAATTGATCGAAATTAATTTGAGAGAGATCAAAACATTGGGCCCGGCGTGAAGCCAGGCCCAAGATAATAAAAACTAAGATCCACTTAAGAATTATGAACGATGCCCGCATTGTCCAGCAAGTTTAGAATTATTCTCTATCACACTTTTCATGGCCTGTAATGCGCTGGAATAGTTTGTCCCAATTGTAAAAACTTTTTCAAAATTCTTTTGGGCCTCTGACTTAAAAATAACATGGGAACCATCCGAGCAACCTAAAGCACGTGCCCAGCCACTTAAGTATTCACCCTCACCTGCGGCGGCTTCTGCCACAAGAAACTCATAATTCGCTTGAGTGTAATGAATATCCATCTGTTCGGTCTTTACAATATCATGCTTGGCACATCCGCTTGTTCCAGAGGTCATTGCAAATGAATTGCTCGATGTTGCATTGGTTAAGGCGCGCGTAGCAGAACCTGATGTCGTCATGGACTTTGTCACTTGCCAACCTAAACCACAGCCAGATGAACCATCATCAGCTGAAGCGTTAAACTGAACAAATACGTTAATTCCGACGAACAAAAAAACAAATAAAAAAATAGCATGAAACATTTTCATTTTTCCTCCCAATTAATTCTCGTACAGATTTTTTATCTTACTATTGTCGCTATTCTCGCAAGAAAAAGAAAGCTGGTCACTAGAAAATAATACTAAATAATAATAATAAAACTGGCGGTAAATTGTGTCTCATCTAAGTTAATCTTTGTGTCATGGAGAGTTTCAAAAGGCCCCGTATTGGCGAACATCCGTGCATAACCGACTCTTATACCCCACTTTTTAAAGACAAAGCGCACACCCGCTTCGCCAAAATACCCCTTAAAAGAACGCTGATCTTCCCGCTTAAATCCTAAAGCATTGCCGTTCGTAGCACGAAATTGGTCTTCATCCCAGACCAACCCCAAACGGCCCAAGAGCCCGCCAGCTCCAAGATAGAGAAATCCGAAATAGGTTCTCAAACCGCCCCTGCTAATAACCTGAGTACCTATCATTCTTATATCTGCCTGGGTCAAAGTGACGCTCTCCGTACGGTTGGTATAATCGTAAACCCCAAGCCCGGACTGATGAAAATAATCAAATCCAAAAAAAAGCGAAAGCTTCAACCAAATATGTTGCTCAACATCGACGCGTAATAGATAACCATTGTTCATGTTCAGGTAAGGCGTTTGGGTAGAAGTGATCTCTTCAGAAGTCCAATGAGGTGCCTTCCCCATGCCAACACTGACAAGAGTTGCAGTGGCATAGGCCTGATTCAAAAACAAGACCAGACAGAATACCAATAAAATAACAATGTGCAATTTCATAGCAAATTACACTCGCAAATTGGGACCTTACAGCCAAAGTTTCGAGGTCCTCAAATCAGTTTCAATTTGTTTGTGAAGTCCCACGCACTTTTGCTGATGGGCCGAGTTAATGGTGATGGCCTGCTCGGCAAAGTTATGACAGTGGCGGCACTCTTCGCAAACTACATCGCGACAGCCTTTGGTTAAGAAGCGATCAATAAACCCATCGAGCTTGCGGTTATCAATGTAAATAGGTGCAGGGCCGCTCAACTCTTGCAGCATCCCGCGTTCGCGCGCCAATTCTTGGAAAGGCAAGAGCCGCCAAACCTTGACCCGGAAAGGACGGAAGAGAAAAAGAAGACTCCGCAGCATTTTTTTTCGAAGACCACTTTGCGAGTCAGATTGGCTGGCCTTACTTTGTCCATAGGGTTGGACAATATCCAACAAATTTCCCTCATATCGACCTTCGCTGTAGGCCCGCACGCGAGAAACCATCATGTCTGTGGGAAGATTGCGCTCCACGATCTTAAAACGATCAAATCCCATTTCTACATAGTGTTTTAAATCTTCCGGTCTAATCCAATCGGCCCTGATCATATTGACAGGTTCTTCCAGCTTCATACGGGAACATTCCATAATACAATGATCAATGACAAAACCGCCGCTGGAGTGTCCGCGCTGAGAACTATGCGCTAGTAAATTCATATGTGGTTCACGCAAGCTACAACTCTGCAGACAGCTATTATTTACTAATAGCTCCAGTCCGCAGGTCAGTGATTTGCGCAAAGTTTTAAGGGTACGGAATTCACGGTTCACGGTTTGCGAATCAAGGCAGATGACATCGGCACCTTGCTCTTCCCAATATTTTGCCTTTCGCAAATGATCGACCCCGGCAAACACAGAAATGCGAACCTTGAGATGGGGATATTGCTGCTTGATCAGCCTGAGAAGCAAGGGATTGCTGACAGTAACAGCGGTCGCTCCTATTTTAGTAATCCAATCTAGAAGACGGCGGATCTCTTTTTGTCCGTGGGTGGTTATTTCTTTGTTATCGAGACAAGCGGCATTTAAGAGATAGTTGAAACCAATTTTGGCCTTGCGGACATAGGCCACATGAGTGGCCAACTTGCTCTTACTGATTTGGTTTAACATGTAACTCGATCGACCACCGCCGACATAATCGCTGGGCAATTTGCCATAGAGTTCACTCACAGGAAAAGTCTTGAGCCTATCAACTAAGACCGAATCAAAGTTCGTGGCGACTGAAAAAGACACCGCATGAGCAGCTGGAATGTTCAAAATATTTCTCCTACTTTCCTACCACTGATTTCAAACAATCAATGGCCTTCTGATACACGCCACTCTTAAAAAAGACAACGTATTTTTGCGCCAGGACATCGACATCTGTATTACCACCGCACATTAATTCAACGGCAAAACTTTCGGCAATAATAAAGATGCCCGTTAAGGGAGTAATCTGGGCGGCAGCCGAACTAAAAAAACCATTGCCGTGAATGCTGCCATGGTGACCTTTCACAATTTTAACAACTTCAGATGAAATACCATTCACACCTTCCAACTTCCGGGCCGCTTCAGCGGCATGATTAGAAATTAAATTTCGGTCAGATCGAGAGAAGCTAGACTGTTCCAGGGCCTCCTCAGTTCGAATCTTAATTTGTTCGGGCGTGGTCAGCAGCAGATCATTAAAAAAACAAGCAGTCACGATGTATTGCTTATGGGTTTCTTCCGCCCATTCACTTTTATCCAACATGCTCATGGCCAAGAGCGAAGTGAGGTAGCTCTGTTTATACTTGAAACCTCCTGTGGTACTTTGGACTTTTGCCATCAGATCTCCCATTCCTTTGATACTTTTCACCTTCTGCAGCGAGACCTCGGCAGTCTTTTGGGCCAAATGAACGGCACTGTCACTTATGCCAATATTGGTTAAGAGTTCACAGACCGATGAGTGAATTTCTTCGATGTTAACGACACTGTCGTTTGACGTCTTTAAATCCTCAACCAGAGACTCAAAACGGGAGAGCATCCGTTTAGTGAAAAGGCCCACTGCACCTACTTCAATATAAAGCAATTCCACTCCCTTTTGCTGAAGGCCCTTCAAATAGGACATGTCAATGCTGTCGCCACCCTTGATCACTTTAATAAATTTTTCCCGTTCACTATTCTTGGCAAGAGCGACATAAATATCGGCCGGTGCTTGGGCAACGTATTCAAAATTCTGAATACCCAAACCGAGATGTGTTTGCTTCTCACTTTTCAAATTAGAAAAATCTGGAATCTCTTTTTTTAAAAACTCAATGACTTGCGAGGAGAGAACCTTCTGGGGAAGAACATGCAGACCTGCATAGGTCTCTTTACTTCCAGGGCCGAGACAAATTAAATCTATATCTATCTTATTTTTCTTAAGATATTTTGCCACTTCATCAGAAGCAGCAGCGCCTTCAACGACATCTTTGGTAATCACCATGCCAATATTTTGTAGGATCTCCAAAAAGCCTATTGCATCTTCAACACTTGTGCGAACAATCGCCTCACTTTGCAATTCTTGAGCGATGAGCAGCGCTAACTCATCGCCTTTTATTTTGTCTTGGTTAACAATCAAAATCTGCATCTTTCCTCTAGTACTCTTTCACGTAATCGCCGGAATGAACCGCTATCTGTTTGGGACGAATTTCACTTAATTTCTTTTGCCAATATCTCACTTGGTCAGTCACAAGAATACTACGTTTTAAGGCATCTTGCAGCGTTTGTTGATACTGTTCATAACTACCGTCTTTAAGTAATTCTTCTAGATAAACTATAAGCACATCCATTTTCTCAAGTTTGTTTGTTATTTTCAGTATATCCTCATACAAAAAATTCAAATCAGCCTTTTCTAGAAATTTTCCGTGTCTAAGCATTGCATAACTAAACAAACGTTCTTTCACATCTTTCCCGTGTTCCCAATTTTTTTTTGCTTCAAAAATCATTCCATAGAGACAAGGCAAATTTGTGAAAACTCCACGCAGGGAAGAACGTCTTTCGCACGCAAAAGGGCCCATTTCCATCTTAGCGATGGCCTCCATTAAGACATGGCGAATCGCAACATGTCCGGCATCGAAAGCAAAGTGTCGCGCTGCATACGGGTCAATAAGAGTTTGATGACGAATAGAAGTCTCTAGGAAAAAATCTCTGAAAGCATGCCGGGCCAAGGCCGGCCTGAAGATGTCGTGGGCCGGACCATCGAGTGTATGGGCCAAATAATCCGACTCTCGTGTGGTGAAGTCCTCAAGGAAATCTATGGCATCTATTGAGGGTAAATTACAACCATAGATCGCCTCTTGAACTTGAGGATTTCTTGCGCGCATCATAAATTTTTTGCCAAAATTATTTGTTTTCGAGGCCAAGATTGCCCAGTCTCCCAAGTGTGTGCGATAAATTTTTGTATAGGGAAAAGATTCATGTAAATTGCGAAGAATACTTCCTAATAGGGGAGCGCTCAAGGCATAGGTTTGCACCCATTGGAGAAAGACCCCATCGGTAGCTAAACGCGCACTAACTTTTTGGTAAAAATAGCTTGTAAAAAGATTTTCTACTCCGACGGTCCATGGATTCGTGGGTTCCGAAATGATGATCTGGTAAGTATCACCCTCTTTTTTTAGAAATTTAAAAGCATCAAGCTCATACAGATGCACTTTGGGATTTTTTAAAACATGATAGTTGGCAGTAGAAAAATGTGTATTTGCCTTTACCACCTTGGGAGAAATTTCCACAATATCGACTTGTTTGACGTCTGGAAATTGACTCAACATTCCAGCTGTTAACCCTGTACCAAGACCTATGACCAGCCCATTCATGGGCCCTTCGGTGGACACTTTGAGATACGGAATTATCGCCGCCATTACAAGCGTGCTGTAATCACCGACAATATTTGAATCTGATTTTCCATTCACTTGGATGCTCAGATCATCGTCTTTTATTCCTTTGGTTACGGCCACAGTGGTGCTCGCACCATCCTCAAAAAAGAGCGCACTTAAAGTTGGTAAACTAAACAACCCATGAAAACTATATGAGCGCAAGGTTCTATCGCGAAAAGTTCCAGCAGCGTGGAAGACACGATTCCATTCCTGAATTACGTGTGTCCCAGAAACTATTAAGGCCAGTAAAACAGCAATGCGTAAAAATTTAGAAGTCGGAATTTTGATAAAAACGTATATAGTCAAGAGCGCTAACAATCCGATGGCAATTCTATAAAGCCAATCAATACCTATGCTATCCATCAATAGATGCCCTAAAAAAACAGCTCCGACAAAAGTTCCAAGAGTATTGCAACAATATATGAGCGCACAGATGCGTCCATAGTTCGCACCATTTTTGGGAGACAGAGCATAGGAAAGAGGTAACAGGCGGCCAGCAAAAAAAATGCCAGGGAATAGACATAGAATCAAGAGAGCAAAGCAAATAAGATAGTAGATAGGAAAGTTGACAGGATGCGAGATCATCAACACTCTTATATTACTCGTCCATAAGGGTAAATATGGCACAACTAAAAATGAAAACGATAAGAATAAAACTGCAAAGACCAAACTTACCATGAGTGAGTTGTCTGTATATTTTTTTAAAGTGATTCCTGAAAGCCCTAATGCTCCCACAAATACGGCCACTACCATGGGAAAAATGATGTAAGACATTCCGATGGTCAGCCCCCATAAACGGAACCAAATAATTTCTAGACCCAAAAGTGAAAAACCTGAAGTAAACGCCAGAACGTAATAAAACCACGGCGCAAAGTTACCCGGCATCAGTCCAACACTCTTGGCGACCGGTTTTTCAATATCACCCGTTAAACGATTGAAGAGATAAAAAATGGCAACTAGCACATTGATGATACCCACTACGCGAAGTCCATTTAAGGCCCCGAGAAAGGGCATAATAACTAAAGTCCCAACCACAACACCAATCAACGCGCCTAACGTATTGAGGCCATAAACTTTTGTATGAACAGTATTAATCTCACAATAATCTTCCGGCAAAACAGAAGTCATGACAGGCACCGTCGCTCCCATTAAAAAGGTAGGCGGTATATATAAAATGCCAGAGACCAGGATTTGCCCAAAAAATGTTTCGGTTGAGGCCGGCCATAATTCGAAAAAAATATGAAATAAATTAGGGAAAAAAAATGCGTATACTCCTATCAGAATTTCTGCCCATCCATAGAGTTTTAAAAAATGGCATCGTGTTTTTATACGCGTCGAGAGAATTCCAAAACCATAATAACCACCAGATAGGCCCAGAAGAAATGTGGCAACCACCAAGGTTGAGGCCCTGGCATCACTCCCAAGAAGAAGGGAAGTTAAATGCTGCCATAACATTTGATAGATTAAGGCGAATGTTCCCGTCACAAAAACAATTGTCAAATAGAGATTTCTAAACATGCCAACTCATTTCCCCCTGCTCACGGCGCAGGATTGCATACACAAGAGTATCACGATAAGCATTTTGCTGAAATATATGTTCACGAAAATGGGCCTCTAACCTCATTCCAAGCCGTTCGGGAATTTTTTTTGATCGTTCATTTTCGGGATCACATCTGATTTCTACCCGATTAAACCCTAAGGAAAAAAGTTCTTGAATTAATCTAAAGACCGCTTCGGTAACATGGCCACGACCTTGGAATTCTTGCTTGATCCAATATCCGATCTCGGCACGCGCATGTTCCCAGCATATTGTATGGATTCCAATATTCCCTAAATACTCATACTGCTGGTTGTACATACTAAAATCAAACATCTCTGCTCGATCCCATTGACTCAGTGAAGTCTCAATAAATTTAAGCGCATCATCACTGCCATAATTTTCATGAACCCAGGGAAAAATTGAAATAAATCGTGCGTAATTCTGACGTACCGCTTGGCCCATGATATGGGACTCGGATACCTGATGTCTTTTAAGGGTGAGTCTAGGGGTCTTCAACTCAACTGAAGGAAATTTCTTATCCACCATTTTTCTCCGAATAGTTTCCCAATAATCCCTAAGATTCTAACTATTCTTCAGGTAGTTGATAAGAACGAATATCCTGAGTAGTTTGGTCAAATCAGATCTGATAAACCTTAACGTTCATCTCCTTAAACATTTCAAGGTATGCCTTGAGGGCCTCTTTCATGGTGTCAAGATTAGAGTCGACATCGCTACACTCGGCCTCATCTTCATCAAATTCTAATTTACCCTTCAACAACTTTTTTTCAATCGCATATTTTTTTAGCCGTTCAATTGAATTAGTCTGAAATGTTTCAAAATCCTCCTCTGATAGATCATCTGGATTATCAGTTCCTGCCTTTACTAACGCAGGACCTGTGAGCACTGCCTTCACCGGATCACCGTCCTCATTGATAATGGGCTGCACGCACACGCTATAGAGATCAGCTTTGACCACTCCCATGAAGCATAACTGCACCACCAATAAAGCAATCATCTTTTTCATAACATCCTCTCAGTCTCAATATAATAAAATAAAATCGGCGGAATATATCACAGTCCAAAAGAACCTGTGCGAGACAGCGACGACCCTGAATTTTTTACAACTTATTTCTTTAACCAAGACCTTTATACGATTAGAATAAACTCAAGGAGATATATGTTACTAGCATTAGTTCGTCACGGGAAGGCGGCTGAGGCCCAAGAAGATGCAATGCGTCCTCTTTCAACCAAGGGCATTGAACAGGTTTATCAACTGTCGCAGGCGCTCCATAAACAAAAATTTAATTTTAATCTCATTTTCCACAGCGGACTCGTGCGTGCCGAACAAACGGCACAAGGCCTCCAAGAGCATGCTTTTTCTCATGCCTCATTGTTACAAAAAAACGCCCTTAGGCCAGGCAATCCCCCCTTGGAAATTCTCAATGAACTACTGGAAACTTCTGAATCAGTTATCTTGGTTGGCCATATGCCTTTTATGGGAAAGTTGGCAAATATTCTTGGAGCAGATCGGTGCGATTTTTCTACGGCCGGATGTCTCGTGTTCGAACGAGACTTAAGCAGTACGGCCACTCCCTTCAAATTGATTTGGGAGAGAATTTGAGCGGGCCTTCAATACTCCACCCTTCCCGGTTGGAAAATCTCAAAGCATAAATAACACAATTAGGAATTGGCACATGTTTTATTTTATTGGTTCCGAGAAAATGCAACAAATTTCTTATCACCCCACCATGGGTTGATATTCCAATTGTCACATACCTTTTCTCCTCGATGACAGTCTGAAGAAATGTAAGGATACGGGCCACTGATTGACGTTTTGTTTCGCCACCAGGAAATCCAATATCCATCAATGACAAGTCGGTAGACCGAAAGCGTTTCCAAAGATCTTCTCCAAAACGTTGTTCAGCATCCAGATAAAGCAATCCTTCCGCTTCTCCAAAATGGGCCTCACGCAATAATTCAGTTCTAATTAAGGAAACATTTAATGCGGTTGCTACAGCTTGGCCGGTTTCAAGAGCGCGATCTAAATCACTACTATAAATCACTTCCATTGGTACATCAGATAAGTCACGCGCTAATGTTTGTGCTTCCTCACGGCCTTTTATGTTTAAGGAAATATTTGTGTGTCCTTGAATTCTCTTGTCAACATTCCAGTCTGTTTGCCCATGACGAAAGAGATAGAAAGTAATAGGGGATTCAGACATCGTGATCTCCCGAGGTCCACGAGGGCCCGACGCCAAGCTTATCTAGAACTTGCTGAAGTTCAGGTGGGAGAGGGGAGCGAAATTCATAGTGATTGTTGATCATAGGATTGAAAATTTTTAGATAATGGGCATGAAGAAATATTCTTGCCAATCCAAAATTTTCACGAAAATGCTGATTGATTATTCCTTTACCATACCCAGTGTCACCGACAACTTGATGCATTCGCCGTGAAAAATGTCGTCGGATCTGATGTTGTCTTCCTGTTTTTAATTGCACCTTAACAAGTGTGTATTCCCCATTGCTCCATAGGGGCCAGTACAGTGTTCTGGCGGCTTGTGGTATACCTTTATCATTCTTAAGGGGAAAATTAAACTCACCATTGATCTCGACATGACCACGGACAAGGGAGATATATTCCTTTATATTTTTATCACTGTTCCATTCTTCTTTTATCTGAGCTACGACTTCTGAAGACAGACCGAAGATGACAATGCCAGAGACAGGACGATCAAGGCGATGAAGGGGGTAGAGATATTTACCGATCTGATTTTTCACAAATTTCATTAGATGAGTTTTCTCGTTCGAAACGGCTTTATAAGGATGAACAAAAAGTCCGCTGGGCTTTTCGACAGCAACCAGATGGTCATCTTGATAAATAATATTAATATGCATTTTATTTCTTGTGATTAAGTGTGAAAATTAATCTATAATTATGTTATAGATCCGACAATGAGGTTCCTTCGAATGATGAAATTTTTCTTGGTCTTTTCCATCTTGCTTCTAATCACTGATTGTAGTTCGACAAGACAAAAATTATTAAACCCTTATTCTCATGTAAAACGATTGCCCTATTGGACCCAAAAAGGCGCTGCAAAGCCAGGACTCTTGCAAAAAGTCCAAAAAGAAATCCCTGGCGATATTCTGAGCTTTTTGCGTGAGAATAACAAAATGGCCAATTCCACTGATATTCCGGCACCGTTTGATCTTACAAAAAGGGAATTTGCCTTCATCAACCGTGCTTTGGGGGCGATCCCGGCCGGGATCACTAAACGACTCAATCCCTACCTCAAAGGGATTTATTTTGTAGAACATCTTGGAAGTAGTAGTTCTACGGAATATATTTATGATAATCAGGGTCTGCCTCTCTATGCTTTTGTAGTGTTCGATAGAAGTGTTTTGAAGATCTCCGCCAATGAGTGGTGTTCGCGTGAGGAGCAAAGTCCTTTCCAATTGGTCGACGGTCTTAAATTATCTTGCACCTTGGAAAAAGGGCCTCCCAACTATGGTGCCTTCCTTTATCTTTTCCTACGCGAATTAGGCCATGTATTTCAGATCAATAATAGCTCTTTTCCGCTTGCACTTGAGGATCAATCTGATCTGAGTGCAATCCAAGGCACTGATTTTTTCAAGCTTTCATGGCTGGCCGAAAAGGATAATGCGGTTTTACAACAACCTATTCTATTTTCGTCGACATGTAATTTTAAATATTCAGTGACCAAAGCATCTTGTGGTCCTCAAGATGCTTTTCTCCTGTATGAGACATTGACAAAAAGTTCGGTTCCCACGGCCCATGGAATTACTTCTCCGTCGGAAGATTTCGCTGAAAGTTTTGCCAACTATGTCTATACTCAAATGCTCAAGCAACCCTTTGAAATCGAAATCTCTCAGGGAGATCGAAAGCTTAGTTATACAGCTTGCTGGGACACTTCTCGCTGTCAAGAAAAAGGCAAGATCATGAAAACACTCCTGGGAAATTAAAAAGGAATTGTAGGAATGACTCATAGATTATTTTCAGCTAAACGAATCTGCGGGTTCGTGCTTTTTGCATCACTGCTCTTTTTCAACAGCTGTGCCAGTTACAAATATTCAAAGCAAACAAAACTGGTGGCGCTTACTACTGATATTACTCGCGGTCCGTCCATTGGTCCGATTGAAGGTCGTGACTGCCGATGGACACTTTTCGGAATAAATTTGAGTCAAGGCCCAACTTTAGATCGGGCCATCCAAGATGCCCTCTCACGAACACAGTTGGAAACCATTACGGCAAGTTCAGATTCAGTCACTCCCTCCCCGCCTTCTGTGAGAATTCGTTATATCAACAATATCAGCACCACCAATGAAGGCTATCATTTAGGTATCGTTGCAAAAAAATGTCTTGTTCTCTCGGGGGTCGGCCATTTATGAATATGTTGAGTCTCTTGTTTCTGGTTTTATCTTTTCTATGCAGTTGTGCTCATCGCTTCCCGATCTTACAGGCCGAGATTATATCAATGACAGATCAATCCCTTGAGGAGGGTATCTTGCTAGTGGAAATAGGTCCAGTTGATGAGGTATTTTGTCCCACACCGACAAAAGATCCCAATGCGATGGGCATTATTGATGAACTGATAAAAAATGCCCAACAAAAAAGCGGCGCAGATTTTCTCGGTAAGGCCATTATTTCCGATGAAAATAACGACTGTGTCTCGATTAAGGCGATCGCTTTGAAAAAAGTTCAAAAAAAATAGCTCGTCAAAATTACCATAACTTTTTTACTGAAGAAAAAAAGTCGCGATTAAATTTTGGCAGTGTTGCAACTTTCATGACGACTTTTCCATGTATCTGATCCTCCGATAGAGGAGAGAGATATTCTGCACTTTTTCCCGTGATGGCGGCTAATTCGTGCTTCCCAAGTTTTCTTTCTTCAATACTTGCAAGCGCACGTCCCTGCTGATCATTCGGCACGTAGTTGAGTTTAACTACTTCGCCTTCGAATCCTGCCATTTTTGCGAGATACTTTCCTGCTCGATCAGGGTGCAGAATCACCACAATATCCCCATGTTTCAAGGGGAAGTTACACCCTTGACAATTATAGCGGGTATCAACAAGATGAATCGTACCGGCAAACTGTCCATAATTTTCAAAATTTTCCAAGGCCATAATAAATTCATATCTATTGAGGTCAAAACAATAAATAGCGCTATAAAACAAGAGACATATACTAATGGTGCAGGCATATGCGCCCTTATAAAGCTTAGATTCATAAGACATGTTGCGTTTTTTATCTCTCATATTGTGCTGTAGTTGCTCAAAATCTTTTTTGTCGATAATTCGTTTTAAGACAAACTGATAGACGCCCCAGAGACCAATATTAGTAATGACAATCAGTTTAAGTCCAATCAAAACGTGTCCAATAACGGAATGAATCGTCATGCTATGCGCTTGCTGAATATACAAATAAGAAAGAAAGATTGTGGGCAAAAAGGCCAGATGAAAAAAAGCTATCCAAGAATAACGCCCATAATAACTCTCTTCAAACCGCGCCAATCGATGATCCGAAACAACGAGCTTATTACGAAAAGTGACAAACTCCTCCCATGATAAAAGCTTGGCATTAAAGCGTAAAATAGCTTCAATAATATATTCGGCCCGCTCAATCATGGTTGATAAGCGATAGACTTTGCCATTGTTGCATTTGATTTTGAAGGTACAAAGTGGGCCAAATTCCCCACAACTAAGGGAAACTATTTCTTGGAAAAAAATTTTTATCTCGTTTTTTGGCCTAAAGATAATAAAATAATTTTGCGAAGCTTGGAAAGTTGCTCCCATTACATCCTTAAACAAAACCCAATAACTGATTGCAAGAATAATCAAAAAAAGACCACTATAAATTAGGCAATGGAACGCATTTTCGACTGAAATTGATATCTTCATTAGAGATTTAGGGTCTGGGAGCGCTAGAGCATATGTTTGGTAGAAGTAATATGAACTGGCCAACAAGAATAAAAGCGCAAACAAAATAATGGCTGTTACAATCATCATCCCTAAGCCGCGAAAATGCGAACGGACTTCCAACATTCTAGGCGGGTAGTGAATTTTGCCTCGATTCGTAATATCCATTACGCGTACACCTTCTTTGAAGTCTTGTCGGAAATATTACAAAATTACTTTAGTCAGAAGTTTTATAATATTAGGCAATGTCATGGCTCATAAATTCGCTTCTTTGGAGAGGTGGGCCTTCACAAAATGCAAAGAAGCGATCGAAATAAGACAGTAGGAGAGAAAGAAATAAAAACCAATCCCCAAGCTTGACTCAAACATGGTGCTGACTGAGACAGGAACAACTAATCCCAGATAGGACACTTCAAAAGTCTTTGCGCTACCTTGTCCTGTGGTAGATAGGTACGCAATAAAAATGGCCACCACAAAAACATCTGCCATTGACCATTTCCCGATGGTATTTACAAAATTGAAAAATTTTTCTTTCTGGGGCATCTTGGCAAACAGCAAGCCCCACAATAACAAAATAACCTTGATAAAGGGAACAAGAACACTAAAGAGCAAAATAAGAAAAGCGACAAAGTTACGATCATCATCGTGCAAGTCCTTCACTGTGCTCAAGATGGAACGATTTTTGTCTAGTCCAACAGATTTGAACTCACCAATTTTGGCCTTGATTTCGGTGGTGAGGGTGAGCTTAAAAATTGGTTGCACTAAACCTGGCACAAGCAACGATAACGAGATGACGATCAATACTAAAGAAATAATTTTGTACTTTGCCATATCGGCCCCAAATGAAGATCAATTTCTTAGCGCTGCCATTTCCTTATCGATCTTGGCACGATCTCGGGCCAA
>CAYHRT010000005.1:15836-28471 GCA_964359085.1 uncultured Bdellovibrio sp.
TCACTGGCGGCACCTACGGCATCTTGAGCGTAGGTAGGCATGAGATTGAGTGCACAAAACAGGACTGCGGCATACCTGCCCAACGAAAAACGCATACAATTCCTAAGGTTGAATACTCCTAATTGTTTTATTCTCGCTTATTTTAGGATTTTTACAAGATATTGCACGATAGGCGCACCAGGCAGACAACTATACCTGATACATCAGACCAATTTTAAAAATATCTTTTCCAATTTGAGTCATCCAGCGAATTTGTGATGGAATCAAAATTTGATTTCCGATTGTAACACGACAAAAACTATTGGAGTCCGGAACCATATCGCTATGAATGATTATGCAGCACCCCTGACTAGATAAATCAAGAACCACTCCATACATATCATTAATAGCACTCTCTTCGTTGAGGCCACATTTTAGGTGTGCAATCGTATTGTAGACTGTCATCCGTTCGACACAACGTTGCTCTTTCCACTGCTTATTCTTCCTAGGCTTGCCCTCAATGACTATATCCATGATTTCTCCCCAAATTCATACATACAAAAGCTTGGCACCTATATATTTTCGCAAATTCCATAGATAAGACAACTACAACAATCAGCTAACGATCTAACATATCAATATTACAAGGCAAGTTATGCTCCAAGGGTATTATTGGCCTGCCCATAAATTATGCTATCTGGCTTTAGGATAAAAATTCATCGGCTGATCTACCTCTACCGTACCTCCCCCTAGCGGCTCTGGAAAAACAATGCCTCTCAAGACGTTCACGACACATCCTTTGACCTCACCTGGAAGCTCGCCACTAAGTGGCCCCGCATCTGCACGCGTAACGTGGCCGCTGGCGCCAATAATAAAATTCAGCTTAACAATTCCGCTGTAGCCTTGTTGTGATCGATCAAGCACCTTTTGATAGCAATAACGAAATTGGGGAAGATACTCTAATAGAATTCTCCTAATCGTATCTGGGTCCATTCCTCCCAACACGACGGTTTTGTAAGGCATGCCTGCAGTAAAGTAGGATTTTTTGGAAACAATCCCTTCAAGTCCTTTGGTTGTATCAAGCTGCCCACTGGTCAAACCGGAGACATTTCCTGTGCCATGTTCCACTTTTGCTGTTTTTAAAGTGGCCCCACCTCCAGAAGCGGTGAGAGAGTTTCCTTCTCCGGTAAACGCACTATTTGTTTTGGTAGACACATCTTGAAAATTACCACTCTTTGCCAACATCCCACTCAAGGATGAAGTAAGCTCATTGAATTTATAAGCGTCAACATGGCCTTGGGTATTTTTGGCAGGGCCGGCTTCCTTCTGAGCGGGGCGGGCCTCCAATTTGTTTGCCGCATCTTCATTTGATTTGGCCACCACATCTTTGATAACATCTTTTGGTCCCTTGTTGGGTTCAGCCTTTTTTACAATTTTATTAACTTGCTTTTTTGGATCGCCGGTCTTTATAGATTCAACAGGTTTTTTTATTTCAGGTACAGGCACGGTAGAAGTCTCGTGCGTCTGTTCTTTCGCTGTATGTTCGCGATCAATCGTGCGTTGAACAACGTTCTGCTCTTCAGTTGGAGCTTTTGCCACGGCCTTAGTAACCAGAGGCCGTTTATAAAGGATAGTGGCAATGCGTTCTGGGTCTTTCTCTAATTGATTTTCCTCATCAGGCACGTCAACCACTAGACACATCCCCACCAATAACAAAAAGATACAAAACATCAGAATGAAGAATTTTTTTAAATCCTTATCTTGTCGCATAACAGGAGCGATACGAACACGTGGAGGGTGCTCACCCACCTGAAGAAACAATTGAATATCATTCATGGTTAAGCAGACTAAATCACCAGAGGTTAAATTAACCGAAGTCCCAGGCCTCATGGTCTGGTGCTGCCCATTAGATAATTTGGTAATTTTAAATCCAGGAAGGGGATGAATCGTCGTATTTCCAGGCCCACCAGTCACAAGAACATGTTTCTCGTTTTTTCCCAGATAAGGGAATTCGATATGGGACGTTCCCTTGGCGTTGCCAATTAAAATGCAATCTTTTCCACGAACGGGAAAATAATCAGCACTCAAAATGATGCTGCGAAAAATAATTAAAACCTCTATCGATTCCTTCTCCTTAATCCAATTAAAAATTGGATGAATAGAATTTTCATTCTCAAAAATATACTCAGAGAATTCAGCATTTTTTAAGGTGGCAAGAGGATGAACTGTTTCAAACATCACTTTATGGTATTTTTCGGTACTTACAGGAAGGATCGGCAATTCGGTGATATCAATTTTATCATCATGATGCAGAATCTTTATGTCTTTGGAAACCTTCAATTCAATATTGGACACCATGATGGTGTCACCAGGCCTTAAAGTGGCATAAACAATCTTCTGTCCATTTACGAAAGTTCCACTCATGGAATTCATATCATAGAGCTTTAGTCCACCGAGGTCCGCTTCAACAACCGCATGTATGCCACTGACCGTTGAAGAATCTAAAACAAGATCACAACGATCTGAGCTACCAACCAGGAAACGGCCATTGGGCACGAGAAATGATTTTTGATGACCACTTTGACCATATACAAGTCCGATATTCTGATTGTCATTGGCCATAATCCTACCTCTATCCTCTAATATATGGTGCTACAAAACTCTCTCAACCGACTTGCGAATTTCTGGGTTAAAATTCTTTCTATACGGCAATCGATTTTTGAAATATTTTTGATATCGTGGCAAAATCGACAAATCACCAGGGATGCCTTTATCTCCCTCAACACCTATTTCATCAAAATCGAATTTTTCAAATTGTTTATATTTATAAATAATTTTTTGCTCACCCTCTTTTACTTCTGCACCAAATGCGCCAGGCATGCATAGAATGATAAATGCCAAAAATATCTTTCTCATATCCCAAACTCCTGCTTTAGTTTTGCGTAGAAGGATTGGTCGTAATTACCATCGGCGGGATCAATATCTTCCAAAATATCCTTAGCATCATCTTTTTTCCCGGTGAGGGCCATTACATAGGCATAGTGAAGCAGTTGTTGGGTAGGAAGCTTGTAGTTGTCTTTTGCCCTTTCAAATAAGACGGATGCCTCACCAAAACGCCCCTCCAATATGTAGCAATTTGCCATGGCCAAAATAACTTCAATTTTGTTATTTTCGGTCTGATACAGTCTTTCCAAAATTGGCAATGCCAATCTACTTAGATTATAACGAAGCAGAAGTTGAGCTTGGTTGAAAGAAGGAGTGGAAGAAAGTGGCCGACTTTTTGAAGCTGCAGCATAAGCGGAAAGTGCGTTCTGATGGAGACCATCTAATTCGTGTACTATGCCAATATTATTGATGGCCGGAGCGAAATTGGGGCTTATTTCACGTGCCTTATTGTAATAGAGGAGCGCCATCCGATATTTCGTTTGTAAAAAATAGCAATTTCCAATGGCCAGATAAAATGTAGGATTTTTCTGGTGAAATTTTGCCTGGGCCTGCAACAACTGAAACCCCTCATCACTTTTACTTGAATAGCATAATGCCAGGGCCTGTCCGACAGGACCTTCATTACTGACTGCCGTAATAGTTTCTTTATTTCTGGTTAAATCGAGGGTTTCATCAGAAACGACTGAACCCTTCTCGTCACTCTCCTGTGGATAAAAATCACTTGTCTCATCATATTTAACTTGAAATGGTCTCTCAAAAACGGAATTTTCAACATTTTGAAATTCCTTCTCAATGTCCTCGGAAAATTCAGATACTGGTTGTTTCGGTGTGGAAGAACATCCAGCTACCAATATGATGAGGCTAAAGATGCAAAATGCCATATTCATTATCGCCCCCCTCGGTCCATTAGAACGGGTCGTCGAATGGCCACATATCGCACACGTAAAGGTTGAGCTGCTTGACTTAAAAATTCATGATTGTAAGGAGACAAAATATTGTTTTTCAAAATACTAACCGAGGCATCCTGGGAAAAAGTATTGGCCTTTGCCTCAAGTTGTTTGACAATTTTTCCTAAATTGCTCTTGAATTCTAAAACATAATTTGCATCGCGCCCAGGGGGAGTAAAATTACTAATCTCATGGGCCAAATCTAAGTAGGCATCCGATAGGATCTTAAATGTGCGCACGACACCTTTGGCCGAGCCCATATTTAGAATTTCACCTGCCTTTGTCGTAAGCTCCTCTAGCCCCTTAAACTTCATTTTAATTTGGGTATTGAATTGCTCCTCAGGAAAACTAAGGGGGGGAGAAGCCAGATTGTTGGCTTTTTTATCTAACTCCGCTAGATAGAAGCGCACATACACATCCAGAACTTCTATGGGCAAGGTTTTCACATTAACCTTTGTTCCAAAAAGGGCCGGAATAAATCTAATATAGGTCCGGGCCAAATCAATTTCTTTCTTTTGTTTGAGTGCTTCGGCAAAGCGTTCCAGTAATATTGCCAATTTCGGGCCAACAATTTTTTCTTCGATAATGCTATCAATATATTTTTTCGCCCAGGTTAAATTGTCGTGGGCTATCAGTTCATCGATCAGTTCATAACGAGCAAAATTCATACTTTCGTTCTCGATTCCGCATTTTTTTCCACTTTCAATAATATCCTGGGCCTCCTGAAACTTGTTCGAAGCAACCTTGAGAATGAATGCGTTTCTAAATACGGCATCTTTCTTGTCAAATTTTCCATTGCACATTTTAAAATATAATTTCTTATCAATCTCTCCTGCTTTCTCAGGTGCACCAAAAGCAAAAAGGGTTTCGCCTAGTTGAACAAGTGGAGACTCAAAACGCTTCACATCGGAAGGCAGCATCAAATCTAAAGCGTTAGATGCCCACTTATAAATATTCTCAACATGGCCCATCTCGGTATATAAAATAGCAATATTATATGCCGCAATCTTTTTTGATTCTTCACGCTTTTCGGGATTCTTATAGATGGAATAATAATATTTAAGAGCAAGAACTTTGTTTCCAGACTGGTTGGCCTTCTCAGCTTTTTCAAAATCAAATGCCGTCAGATCAAGCAGCATTTTTTGTCTAATCTCATCATTCACCTTAATCGCGCCACTTTTTATTTTCTGGAAATAGAAATCATATTTAGTAAAATTCTTTTTGGATAAAAAGAAGTCGGCGAGTTTGGCCACCATGGCTTCTTGGGTTTTGCTTTCAGATGGGAAATGTGTTTTGAAATCCCAGAAGATCTTTTCTGCTTCCGCGATTTCATTCTTCCCCATATATTCAAGAAATAATCTTTGATAGATCTTCTTTGCATCCTCACCCTTCGGGTCTTGCGCCAGCTTTGTTTTATAGGCCGAGATGAGATATTTATCTGAAACGCTTTTTGAAATATCTTTTTGTGCAAGCACCGCCATGAGCCCTTTTTGAGCATTGCTAAAAACCTCTTGATCTCCTGCGGCCCTGGCCAATTGTGCCGCTTTTTCATAGTAAGCCGCACTCTCCTCAAATCTTCCAACTCCAAAAAGAGTCTCCGCGGAATGCAAGAAATAGGCATGCGCCTTGGGTCTATTCAACTTGCTTAAACCTATGAAGTAGCTAATGGCGAATTGGGCCTTTTCCTTTTTTCTTTTCTTATCCTTTTCTGCGTCCTTAGATAGAACGGCTTTTTGCAGAATTGCTGCATATTTTTCACCATGATATTTTGTTAATTCAAAATGATTGCCTTGAAGCGCGGATTCGTTATGCATGGATACAAGGGCATTGAAGGAACTCAAATGATTATTAACAGTTCCGTACTTCTCATTAATTTCTAGAAGCATAATATGAATATCAATTTTTTGTTCACGCGTTTTTACTAATGGGAGGGCCTCCTTCAGTACCTGAATTGCATACGAATACTTACTCTGCTCAATAAGATGTTGTGCAACTTTCACTAGATAGGTTGAGATATCCTCCCCGATACTTCGATAAAACTTTATTGCCTCATCAGTACGTCCCGCATCGACATAAAATAAAGCGAGATCACGTTTCACTTCGTGAGACATATCATAAAACTCAGAACGCTTACTTAAATCAAATATTTTATGGAGTAGACCGATACCCTTGGCCTTCTGACCATTTCTAAAGTAGCACCATGCAAGATTGAAGGCATCTTTTGTCCACCAACGCCCTTTGACTTCTCGTAGAGATTCTTCATAATTCCGAATGGCCTTTTCAAATTTCTGCTCATTATAATAAAGCTCTGCTACCGCGAGCTTTGACTTGCGAGAAGTCGCCGAACTATCATTAGAATGTTTCACGGCATACTCGAAATATTTTTTGGCCTTATCGGCGTGTTGAAACTCTTTGGCATTAAAGGCCAGAATATAAAAGACATCTCCCCTGCCCTTAAATGTTGGAAATCGTTTAAGCAGAATGAGACAAGCCTTTTGTGCCTTCACGTAGTACTTGGTAGACTCGCGAAACATATCCTTTTTACTTATTTGGTTTCTTTTATCGGCTTCAGTACTTAAATATTTTTCATTTTCTATTTCTTTGAGAATCCTGGCCTTTTCGAGATACAACTCGGCCAAACGTAATAAGAGATTGGGATTCCGCACTGAAACTTGTCGATTAAGTCGGATAATCTCCTGCAATTCCTCATTAACGAGATTGAGTAATTGTGTTCTTCGATCTGTCTGGGCCCAAGCCGTGACAGTACCAATAACGACAAGCAATGAGATCGCAAGTACTCTAATTTTTAGCCACTTCATTCGCGCACTCTGATTTTAAGGAGAATACATAATCACCCAGTTCATCGGCCCAAAATTCACCATTAAAGGTCCAAAAATATTGTTTTTCATTTCGTTCCAAAAATTTAATATCACCTCTTGCTCGTTCGCCGTTAATTCCCAAAATCTGCCCTTTCATATTGCTCAGAATTTCGAGCTTGATGTATGACATATCTTCAAAAGACTTATCTAAAAGTCTGGCATGATAGATCAATCGTTTTTTAACATATCTTCCAATAATATCCCTATGCAGTATTAAGGAATCCTTTAAATTCCGCGCCACCACAAGTTTCAATTTCCCATTGCCAATGGCCTTGATCGGTGCCACTTCTTGCTTACCGGCCTCTATCTGTTGGAAAAGTTCCTGCGTCGCGGGGTCACGCCAAATATCTTTTAATAATTTGATCACTAGTGGATCAAAGCTCACTTTGTCTCTTTGCTTTAATAATGAGTAGTAACTTCGATAATCCGATTTCATACTTTTAATTAAATTTAAAAGTCCCAAATATCCGCGCTGATATTTAGCATAGAAATTGTCAGCAGATTTTTTCGCATCCCCAAATAAGCACATTTCCAAATAAGTTAGTGCAGACAGGACTTCAATTTCTGGATTAAAGATATATTCTAAAACCGGGGCCTTATAAGTCACTAATTTACCCAACGTCCGATTAAAATCTCTGGTATAAAAAGATGCCCATGCTTCTTCAAAGAGAATTTCTGGCCAGATTGGAGATTTTTTTGGCAGATCAAGATAACTCAAGATAGATTTTTCAAACTTGGCGGACGCAAAATACATTCGGCCAATGCCCACCAGGCAGCTATCCCTCAGTGTGATCAGTTGCCGCTTACGCAAAGCCGTATGTCCTCCACTGCTTATGGCCTTTGCTGCTTGGCCAACACACTCATCGTAATTGCGCGAAGCCTCGTCTGACTTTTTCAAAATTGCTAATGCTGATGCCTTCAAATGAGAAATAAAAGGTGCCAAAGTTTTTCCGTGCCGTTCAAGACCTTCTAACGTGTTTAGAGCACTATTATAATCACCTTTGTTAAAATATTTTTTTGCCAGCACATACCGCAAGGTGGATGCCCGGGAGCGTTCTAACACATCAATGGAAAGGGCCTCAAATTGTCTCAAACCAACATGCGCGACAATATCGTCAATAATCTCATTAAGAGCGGCATCCACTCCGTTGCCTGAGCT
Organism: uncultured Bdellovibrio sp.; assembly: GCA_964359085.1. GTDB lineage: Bacteria > Bdellovibrionota > Bacteriovoracia > Bacteriovoracales > Bacteriovoracaceae > GWA2-49-15. The sequence continues at coordinate 23,747 of CAYHRT010000005.1, forward strand.
ATAGAGAGTTTCCTTGATAAAGGGAATCGTTCCAAAATAAATTCCAGAATCCACTAGCTCATGAATACTTTTTTGACTAATACTGCCATTCCCCTGAGCATTCACACCGTTCATTGTAAATGGCAGGATATATACCAAGATACATACCAGGGTACATACCACTCTATGTAAGAGGATTTTTAAGAAGATAATGCAAGCAACTCGTTTCATGAATTAAAACCTATAACCCAAAGAGAGACTCAGGTCGTAATTGGAATAATAGGCCTCATCACCAGTAGCCGCGGTTGACAATGCTTTTTGGGCCTTGTAATGCGTCCCCGTGAAATCTAGGCGGAGATCCCAACTTGGATTAATATAAAACTGCAGCCCAACTTCCCAAATAGCACCGTTATGCTTTTCATTCTTTTCAGCAAACGAACCAACTCCGCCTGACTGAAACTCCTCGCGATTATTATGTTCATTCAATTCGGTCAGTCCTAAACCAAAAATCCAATCAAAGTATAGGATTTGATTAAATGTGTTGATCTTGGCGTAGAAGGGCGACCATAATGCCATGACGGCTTTGTAATCAGACACTATCCTTCTAAATGGTCTTGAACCGGGCCCGCCCGGATTGCGCACAGACATTGCAGTAGAATTTTCCTCTCCTGTATTCTTTGCGTATAAAAATTCAATGCCCCACTCTTCGAAGAAAAAATAATTTGCTCGCCCTTGCATGGTGAGGGAATCAACAAAAGCTCCTGAGGTTGTCTTGCCGCCTCCAACGTGCAGACTTAAGCTTCCCTTTTTTCTAAATTTTCTATTTTGTAAGACGTAAACTTCCTTGTCCGGATCAAGCCAGGTAAAATCATACGTATCTGACTCGGATGCCATGACTGGCGGAAATAATTCAAATGAAATTGTCAGCAAGAACGTAAGGCATCCAATCACATTTAATTTAAGCATAGTGGTACACCCAATATTGTCTTCTATAAAAACTACTTGCTATCATTTTATCAAAAATTAGAGATATGTTGCTGAAAATGCATTCCTAGGGCAGATATTTCCGAAGTTGCAAAATAAACAATGTGTGTGATTGCAAACACGATAGTCTTTTTTTAATGACCAAATTTGCTCAAGTTTCTGAACGCACGAACTGGCCGTATGCTCTTCGGTCTTGACTAGTTGTTGATCAAGATAGACAAGCTTTAATGTTATCTTTGCGTCTTTGTTCTCTTGAAAAAAATGATGAGCATACATTCTTAGCTGGGCCCAATATCCACCCTCTTTCTCAGTTTTTGCAGTGCCTGTTTTAAAATCCCAGATTTGCAAATTCTGGACATTAAGCTTTGAAACAATAACTAAATCGGGAGTACCGGCAATCATATGGCCTGCAAATTTAAATTTTAGCGGCGTTTCCGAATAAAATTCATCGCCTGCTTGCCAATGTTGCCCAAGTAATCCCTTAACCCAGCTTATCGAATCCCTATCACGATTACTTATTATTGACTCATCCTCTTCAGTCATCATCCAATTTGATTGAATCAGCTTTGCAAGCAGACCATGCAAGTGAGTGCCGCGCTCGGCGTTCGAAGATATCCCCTTCGGATTTTGATTTTCAAGTGCGTTGGCCATCGGACTCGTTGCCTGCAACGTGCTAGACGTGCAATGTGCCCAAGCACATTGCACGCGTTTCGGCCGATCAGTGTGCTTGGGTACACTGATCGCGCCTCGTCCGCCTTCTTGAAAACCAAACTGCGAAGGGGATAGCTTAGACAAAGCTGGTAAATGCTCATCTGTATCATGGTGAGTGACATTTCCGGCCAAACCATTGAGATATTCAACGTCTTCTTCGGAAAACTTAATAATATTTGATAGATAAAATTTCATCGGGCAATCGGCCAACATGGATGCGCGCGTGACTGAAAGTTCCGAGGAGACTGCGACCATCATCAACGGACGGGGAGTAGAATCATTTTCCATCCTCCCGCAAAAGACATTCGAAGAATCAATATGAAACAATGGACGTGAAAACTTAAGGTTGCGGTCTGTTACATTTAAAATTTTGTGCTGCTCTTTTTGCTGCTTGGGCGCAGAGATCGAAAGCATTTTTACTTCACGAAAAGGTGAATTGATACTCATGGCATGTTGATCATTGATTTTTCGAAGCCCATCAATCCAATTTTTCCCATATTTTGCAACGCTGTTTTTCTTACCAGTATCAACCACCATGATGTTGGTCCAAGTCAGAGACGTCTTTGCTCTTGTCCCGGCGACGTAAAATAGGCGTTTGAACTCTGCAAAATCTTTCTCATGAGTGACTCGCGCCTCAAGAATCATGGCCGGAGTGCGCATGCTTTTATTGCCTATTCTCCAGCGAAAACTGAAAGGCCATTTGCCAATCGTAGGGGTGTCCGTTTTACCTTTGGCATTGGTATGGATACCTGCCAAAATTACATGCTCAAATTCAAGCCCCTTGGCAGCATGGGTGGTCATGATTTTGATATTTCCGCTTCCACCCGGGAAGCGAAATTCAGTGGAATAGCTTGATTCGCGCTCCTCATTCAAGATAAAACTGATTAAATCACAATCATCGGAAGTAAATTTAACAATCTCTTCCAACAAAGAGGCCACAAAACGAAAATCAGCAACCTTAAGATTTATATCTGCCAAGAAGAGATAAAAAGAATCAAGAGGTCCCAAAAGCTCATAATTGTTTAAAAATCGATCAAGAATCAGTGAGAGAGAAATATTTTGTGTTATGGGAATTTCTAAAATTGCAAAATAACTTTCCAGCAAAGTTAGAATCGATTTACGCGTGGTCGATGTTTTGAGAACAGTTGACTTAACCAAGTGAAGCAGTAGCTGTAAAATCCCCAAAATTGGATCGTGCGCATAGGGAATTTTATTTTGTGCAACAAAACTTAGATCACTCTTAATTAGCAGATCAATGAGATATTTGGATGGCGCCAATTTACTATAGAGGACACAAATTTCTTGGGCCGGATTTTGTTTAACTTGATCTTCGATGTATTTATGTAAAATGGATGCCTCTAGCTGATTGATCTCATCACTCGTAGGTGAAGCATCGTCCTCACTGAGCAAAATGTTACTTGTAATCTGAGTGACATTCCCCTGTCCAGCAAACCCTCGATCTTCAGCATGGGGATATCTCTGATAATCTACCGATACGGCGTATTGATCAATGCCCTCAAAATCTGAGCCAAGTCTAAAAAGATAGTCAAAAAATTCATTGTTAAAATTGATAACATTCTCTGCTGATCTATAATTCGCTAGAAGGGAAAGGTTGCGTGGAACTTTATCTCGGCAACCCAAAAAAACCGAAAGTTCACCGCCTCGGAAACCATAAATAGCTTGCTTTGGATCACCGACACAAAAAATCCTTGAAAAATCGTTATCAATAATTTGCTGCAAAATCTTAAACTGTATCTCTGAGGTATCCTGAAATTCATCCACAATAAGGTATTTATAAGTGTTAGAAATTTGTTTTTGTACATTTCGCTTGTTTAAGGCCTGGAACACATAATATTCCAAATCGGAAAAGGTCAAACCATCCTTATTGTTCCATTTTTTGGCAATCGCCCCAAATAATTCCTTGATTACGGGAAACCAAATATTTTTAAGGACTTCTTGATTATTATGAAAATATATCAACTCTTCAGCAAAATCCTTAATAAAGTTTTTTAGCGCCTTATAATAATTAAAAAGCATCAAAAGTTGCTCATCCTTCTTGGCGGCCTGGGGTGTCGTTGCACCATCCAAATGAGCAAATAATTCCTGCAAGGCCTGAATTCCCTCGATACTACCTAACTTAATCGCGGCCAATCTTGTATAAAACTCGTCGATAACCGTAATCCATTTGGCGGAAGTCGTACCACGGTATGGCATGATGATTTTTTGTGCCTCTGGGATGTGACTTAACCCATAATTCTCAAATAATTGTGAGATAATAAGATCGAAATTTTCAGTCGATGCATTATCACTATCCCAAGACAGGCGCAGCTCTGGGTCTAAAAAGATAACGCAAAAGGAGTCAATGATTTTATCAAAGCGAATAAAAAGTGTATCAAACACTTCATGTGACATTTCCTCTAGTTCTGCATGTTTTAGCCATTCATGACAGGCCTCGCTCACCAATGCACGGGCGGAAAATTGTGACATAATATTGGCACGACTATCGACACCCTCAATAAGACCTTGGCGAATTAACTTCAGACAAAAGGAATGAATCGTACCTATGTTTAAGCGCGACAACTGTTCGATAACAATTTGCCACTTACACGTCCCTTCTGTTGACTCCTCAGCTAATTTTTCTTGAAGCCGCTTTTCAAGCCTGATCTGCATCTCCTGAGCGGCCTTATTGGTAAACGTCATCATTACAATTGATGACAGAAAAGAACCTAATGCTCGTTTCAATTCGAAATCAATCAATTTGCAATTTTTATCTTGGTCAATTCGGTCAATTCGTTGGGCAAAAAAATCCTCGAGTAAAAAAATCATATGTTCGATAAGAACATAAGTCTTGCCTGAACCAGCGCCAGCACTCAAAAGCATCCCTCCATGGTGTTCTATGGCGCGCTTCTGCTCTTCATTAGGCGTCGACATTATAACTGTCCTTTAGAACAAAGCGCCGATAAATCACAAAATTCACAGATTTGCGCTTTTATTGGTGATGCTTTAAATGAGTAATCTGCATAGAGGTCGCGTACTAATCCTTCTTCGAAA
>CAYHRT010000005.1:28571-39111 GCA_964359085.1 uncultured Bdellovibrio sp.
ATGAAAGTGAGATAAATAAAACCAAATTTGCAATTTTTCAAATTTATCCAAGGCCTTTAATGAAGGAATGCTGCCTCCCCCACGTTTAAAATCTAAGATAGCATAGGCCTGCTCATTTTCCAAAACACAGTCAATTCGCCCCTTAAACTGAATCCCATTAATGATCTCTACGAAGGAAACTTCAAATTTTACGGAGGTGAAATGATATTGTGTAATTAAACCATTGAGAATTCGGATTCCATTCATTGAATATTCTAAAATTTCTTTTTGGGTCGTTGCTAATGAAAAAATTTTTATTTGTAAAATTCTCTTTGCCAAAAAGTCACGCAGATGCAACTCGACAAGATTACTTACCACTTCCTGTTGAAACTCTAGATTCTGCTCAAAAAAATCTTTGATAACAAGATGTTCTATCTCGCCTAATTCAAAGCTTTCCAACTGCACCATTGATCTTCTATCTAACCTACACTCTTCAAACTCTTGAAAATAAAACTTTCGGGGACAGTCATAATAATTTTGCAGTCGCGATGGCGAGAGTGTTTTATGCTGATAGCTCTGCTTTATGTACCGAGCTAGCACATCAGAAACTGTCTTTTTTTGTGAAAGATCCTTACTCTCAAAATCATTCAACGGCCCAAGGATCATCTTCCAAAAAAAGCTCTTCTCATCTATACCTTGTTCATAAAGAAGAGTGTTTTCTTCTCTATGAACAAAAACATCAAACCAAAATCGAAAAAAATATTTCTCCAAATCTGTCGACCTTAAGGGCGACAATTGCGAGATAGTTTGAATTACGGAATCTGCAAAAACATTGTTTTCAGAAATAATTTCACCAAACTGCTCACTCACAACGAAGATACTTCCATTCACCGAATCATCGAGCTCTAACCCACTAATTGGCATGATCGATGATGAGTGTCTGGAAAAGGCAACAGGAATGAGATAATTTCGCGGAAGATCCAATTGAGCTGATTCGCAAATCATTTTCCAAATGTCACTATCTACCTCAAGATTTTTCGTCGATAACTCTGCCCAATTCTTGAGACTCTTGCGAATCAGTAACATAACTTTGATGGCACGTTGGTTTCCGAAATCTTTCTCTGCGAGTTTCTTTTTACAATCGTCATCAATGGACTTGTTGAGTTCATCAATTGTCAGACGTCCATCCTTTGCAGCTTCAATCTGGGCCAAAACCCTTTTTCTTACAGACTCGAAAATACCTGAGAAGAATTGTGTCTCAAGCTTGAAATAATTGTCCTGATAAATAGAACAAAGATCACTAGAATTCAGATCATTTTTCCCGAGAATCACATTGGTAGAGCCAGCATCGGTCAGTTGGCGTATGAGCAATTTTGAATGCTTGTTTAAGCTCGGACGTATCACCTTGCATCGAATTCTCTGTAATAGAATGTTTGGATCCGATGGCAACTCTGTGTTCCTATCAGGGAAAAGCCACGTTATCCAATCAGTGGCGCGGGAATTTAAATAAGCTGGACTGGGGATAAAAATATGAACATCGTGCTTGATGGCAAGTGATTTCAAAAAATCTACCTGGACCCCCGTAAAATGCCTAAACCCAAAAAAAAGGTATGTTTGAGTGGGTAGATATTCGTAGGCGGGATGAGCTGGCGTTCTAAGTTGATGGGCCAATTCGCCGTACACTCCATGCTCATCCAAAATATTAGCACTTTGTAAAAAATGCCAAAAATATATTACGCATCTTTTTATTTCTGGCCTAAAATCGGCAAGAACTGTTTCCAAAAAATCCGGGACTAAAAAATGGCCTCTCAAATCTGTAAAAATTTTATGTGCTAGCTGAAAGTCTGCCAGACTTAGCTCAGGTAGATTTGCCTTCCATAAAGTGGCGAGCGATAGTAGAAGAGTAGATTTGTTGAAAAAGCGCGAAGAATCAAAGTTTTGATCGCAGGTTAACAGATTTTGAGCGAACTTAAAGACGGTAACGACATCAAAACTTTGGCTTCCAATTCTCTGGAGATATTCACGATATTTATCCGCTAAAGCGGGCCCCGGACATATCCCGATTGCCTTCGCCTTATGAACAGAGATCTTGTTAATCCTCCGTTCCAATTCGCTCAAATCACCAAAAACTGCAGGGTACAGCATGGCTATAGGCCAAACATATCGCTAAAATTTAGCGGTGTGGGAATTTTTAAGATTCGATCTCTCACTTCTGATTCCTCAAAGAGACCACAGAAATTTTCGGCCCTGGCACCTGTGGCAAAAATTGACGACATAAGTGACGGTTGCCGAAAAATAATATTCTTACCTTTTTTATCAAACTCTTCCCATTGATTCCCTTGTTCTGGAAACTCAAAAGACAAAGCAGCGGTGGAGCTCACAAGAACTAAGACATTGGGAGTAACTTTCTGATAATCTAGAAAATAATTATGCACCTTATCTAACTCTAAAAGGTGTTCCCGCGCTTTGAGCATCTCGCCTTTCTTCAAAAGTTCCCCATATTCAAAATCTCGCACCAGATACACATTGGCAAAAGGCCGTTTGATAAAACTCTCAAAAATTTGTTTGGCATTTTCAAACAATCCACTATGGCAAGTTGCCTGTTGGCAGCTTTTGTCAAAATAAACTCCTGCGGTCAGGGGGATATTGACTGGCGCTTGAAAGAAGGCAGCCCCAGTTTTTTTGGTCCTTGCCATTTTCCATACTATTGTCAAATCACTATAAAAATTTTGCTCACTTTCACATTGAAAGGCCCGATCGAAGCCCTGGTCTTCCTCTATGCCATTTTCCAATACTCCGGCCAACGCTCCACTTTTCCCGAGATTTTTCCAAAAGGGAGGGTAATCAAAATCACTGCATTGGTTTTTTTGATTCTTACTGCCATTTACTTGACATAAAAAGTTGTTCTGGGCCTTTGGTCTCAAGAAATAAAGATCATAGGCCCACATCTTTCCCGAACAAAAACTGCGTTCAAAGGAAATTTGCATATTTTTCGATTGGGATGAAAATTTGAGTAAGGGGAGATGCTCGTCCGATAGTCCAGCAACCTGAAGCCAAATTATTTTATGAGGAGGTTCTCCAAACGCGTGTCTTTGTAAATTGAGAGTGTTCACTCTCGCACAGCTAGTTACCAGTGCAGTAAATAGGGTCAACAGTATCACAATAATTAGCAGCGCCGACCTGTTATTAATCATAATAATTACTCCGCTGTACACTTTGCTTCGGCAGTATAACAAAGAAAAAAAGACTGCTGGTACCTTTATTTTGCCTTTATTTTTAGCACGCTTCCCCGCTATAATCACCGAGAACAATGATGGCCAGGCTTAAAGGAACTTAGTCTATGGTAACCCCTATCGTAATGACTGTATTAATCGTAATCTCCCTTGGAATTTTTGCCAGTCTTGTCGTGCCTCGCTTTCGCTTACTTTTGGCACTGCGACCCGAAGGGCGCTTTGATCAAATCGGCTCCCGTATCCTCAACACGCTAAAGTTTGCATTTGGTCAGGCGCGCATGCCGCGCGATCCGGTGGCAGGCTTCGCACATATCTTCATCTTCTCGGGATTTCTCGTCGTCTCAATTGCAACTATTACCCATTTTGCTCACGCTTACGCTCCCGACTGGCACTTCCCTGGACTTGGCGATCGTGCGGGCGAAATTTATCTGCTCATCAAAGACATGTTCGAAATCTTGGTTCTTCTCGGCGTGACGTACGGCTTATGGCGACGCCTCAAGCCCTCGCCTTCGCGCGTAGGACGGTCGTGGGAAGGCGTGTTTGTCCTATTCATGATCTGTAGCTTGATGTTAACGGATTTTCTGACTTACGGCGGCGAGCTTGTTCAGAGTGGCCAAAGCGGGCTCCCGTGGAATCCCGCTGGGCATATCGCCTCGCTTGTCCTTGCGCCACTGGGCCTTGAAACCGCGCATCTTGTGGGAGTTCTTTCATGGTGGATTCACTGCATAGGTATTTTAGTATTCCTGAACTTCCTACCCTTGGGAAAACACTTTCACGTTATCACCGCCATCCCCAACGTCTTCTTCCTCAACTTGCGGCCCTGGGGTCAAGTTGCAAAAGTCGATCTTGAAACGGCCGAGAAATTCGGCATTGGCACGAGCGCTGAACTCACTTGGAAAATGGCGCTCGATACTTATTCTTGTACCGAATGCGGTCGCTGCGCCATGTTTTGCCCCACAGTTCTGACCAACAAACCACTCGAACATAGAAAACTCAATCTCGACCTCAAGCACATTCTCTACGAAGACATGCCAATCATTCTGTCGGGCGATGCAAAAAAGCGCGAAGAGCTTCAGCCACTCGTCGGCGCACGGATAAGCCCCGACACCATCTGGGCCTGCACCACCTGCGGCTCATGCGAGCAGGAGTGCCCAGTATTGATCGAGAATGTGCCTCGCATTATTGAAATGCGCCAAAACAAAGTCCTGACCGAAGGTGACTTTCCGGCCGAACTGGCACGCGCCTACAAGGGAATGGAGAACAACAATAACCCTTGGGGCATCGGCTTTGACCAGCGTGATGCTTGGGCCGCCGGACTCGAAATCCCGCGTGTTTCAGACATCGCTCAAAAAGGCGGCGAGATCCCGATCGTTTACTGGATTGGTTGCGCCGGCTCGTTTGATGATCGCAATAAGAAAATTACCTTGGCGATGGTCAAGATTTTAAAAGCCACCGGCGTTCCGTTCGCTATTCTGGGCCAAGAAGAGGGCTGCTGCGGAGACCCTGCCCGACGCACGGGAAATGAGTATCTATTTCAAACCCTCATCCAGCAGAACATTGAAAAATTAAACACCTATAAAGTGAAAAAAATCCTCACTCATTGTCCGCACTGTCTGCACACTATTGGGACAGAGTATCCTCAATTCGGCGGCAACTTTGAGGTTGTGCACCACACTCAATTCCTTGAAGATCTGATGCGAAACGGCAAGCTAAAGCTTACCAATGAAGTCAAACTCAGCATCGCCTGGCACGACTCTTGTTATTTAAGCCGCTATCACAACATATTCAGTGCGCCGCGCGATCTGGTTAAGGCCATCCCTGGCGCCACGCTCGTCGAAATGCCTCGTCACGAGTCCAGGGCCGTGTGTTGCGGAGCTGGGGGTGGTCGGTTCTGGATGGAGGAAACCATTGGCGAAAAGATTAACAATCACCGTGCCAAAGAGGGCATCGAATGCCAAACACAGGCCATCGGCAGCGCCTGTCCTTACTGTCTCGTAATGATGCGCGATGGGGTGGCTGCGCTCGGCAAGAGTGAAACAGTACGAACGCTGGACCTCGCGGAGATTGTAGCGCAGGCGATCGCCTAGCTCACGAATTCGGATAATAATCTTATGGAAGAAACTGTCATAGCCACACGTGAAATTTTGTGGAACATCTCTGAGTCTTTAAAAATAACCACGTATTCAATGCTGGCCGTCGCCTTATTGGTTTTTATCCGAGGCGTTTGGGCCCGGGCACTCTTTGTCACTAACCAGAAAAATCTCAAAAACCTTTTCGTTTCCGGCGGACTTATCCCTAACGCCTCTTCTCTGCAGTGGCGTCAGTTCTTCAAAGCTCTTTTTTTCACTGGCAAAGTTATACGCGACCACAGTGTCGGTTTCTTTCATTCACTCATCTTCTATGGGTTTGTGATTCTATGGATTGCCACTGATTTAGTTGCTATTCACTATAATACCGCTTTCAAAATATTTTCCGGAACGACATATATCGTGATCTCCTTCTTGGCAGATTTTGCGGGCCTCATGATCTTGGCGGGCATTGGTTTTGCGAGGCACCGTCGTTATGTGCAAAGGTCCACTAAACTGACTGCAACCAAACCAAATCAAGAGCGAGTTATGTACGCTTTTTTGATTGTGCTGGTGCTCATTGGATATTTTATTGAAGGCATCCGCATCCTTGGCAACGGACTGCCTGAAGGCGAACGAGTATGGTCACCCATCGGATTTGCTTTGGCCCACCTCTTCTCTAAATTTTCTTGGTCCAATGAAATCTGGTCCAAACTCCATCAAGGCCTGTGGTTTTTTCATATGGCCAGTACCATGATTTTTGTGGCCATTATTCCTTATACAAAATTCATTCACTTTCTGGCGCTTCCCATTCAGGCATTTCTCACCCCCAAAAGACGTGGTGGAATTCTGGGCCCAATGAACTCTTTTGGTCTCAGCAAATTTTCTGAGATGACGATGAAGAATAGATTCGATTTAATCTCATGCGTGGAATGTGGCCGATGTACAGAGGTGTGCCCGGCGCTTGCAGCGGGTAAGAATCTCAATCCCAAGACAATTATTACCAAGGCGCGAGATCTGGCTTTCGAGTCACACAAAAACGGGATCGCAGATCCTCTTTTTTGGGGTGAAAAACCCATTTATGAAGGCCATGAGCTTGATGCCTGCACCACCTGTGCAGCCTGTATGGAAGAGTGCCCTGCCCATATTGAGCACGTTAATATTATTATGGAAGCTAAACGCTACAAGGCCTTGACGTTAAGCGACTTACCTCCCTCTGCTACAGACGCTACTAACAAGAGCAAGATTCATGGCAACCCTTGGGGTATTTTCCAAGAGGATCGTTTTAAGTGGGCCGATGAACTAAATATTCCCGTGATCACCCCTGGGCAAAAAGTTGATTATTTGTATTTTGTTGGGTGTGCAGGTTCCTACGATGCCGCCAATCAAAAGGCCATAAAAGATACCATTGCACTTATGAAAAAGGCCGGCGTAAGTTTCGCTCTTCTGGGGAAATTAGAAAAATGTTGCGGTGATCCCGTACGGCGCTTCGGCGATGAATCCAGTTTTCTAGAAATTGCGCTAGGGAATATTGAAACTTTCCGCCAGTTTAAATTCGACAAAATTGTGACTCACTGTCCTCATTGCCTCCACACTATTGGAAAAGAATACGCCCAATTTAAAAACGGCAATTTCTCCATGATTCATCAAACGGAACTTTTGGCCGAACTGCTAAAGCTGGGCAAATTAAGGCCACAGAGAGAAGTGAAATCTTCACTCACCTTCCACGATCCCTGCTATTTAGGTCGACACCATGGTGCCTACGATGCCCCTCGCGCCATATTAAATAGTATTCCGGGTCTTGAGATCCATGAAATGGCAAAAGCTCAGGACCGTGCCCGGTGTTGCGGTATGGGTGGTGGTAATATGTGGTATGATTTGCCCGAAGGTGAACACCTGGCGCACAATCGCTTAAGGGATATTGCCGAAGTTTCTAAAGAAAAATTGGCAACGGCTTGTCCTTATTGCATGATTAACTTTAACTCAGCTAAAGACCATATCGAAACCACCGCAAATATGGACGTCGAGGATGTTTCTTCAATTTTGGCGAAATCAGTTCTATAATTCTCTTAGACCTATGCGATTATTCAGCGTGATAATTGGCTGGATTGCTTTTTCCGTTTGCGCCGAGGAATACCCGGGAATTCTCGAGTCCTTAGAAATCATTTTAAATTCGCACAAAGAACAGATTGCTAAACTCGAAACTGAAGTCAGCAAAAATCCAAAGAACCTAAGCACCATGAAGGACGTGCAAGAAGTTAGAATAGATCCAATTTTAATGCGATCCATTCTTTTCTACTCAGACTGGAAATATCTACAACTAACTACAAAAAATCAATGCAACTTTCCAAGCTTACTCAGTAACGACCTCCTCAAGTCCTACCGAGGAGTACTCCAAAAGGTGGCCATCTCTTACCACCTCAAGGGAAAGTCTTCCAGCGAACAACTTAGTGCTTTGACAGACATTAGCGATTTTTTAGCGCATTCCTTTAAAAATGAATGCTTTTCTCTCAAACAAATTGAAACCTTATTCATGGAAGAGAATATTGCAAACACCATGAAAAATGTACATTTTACCTCACCCAAGAACAAAGCTGATTGTATCCTGGATTTTCAAAATTGGATGAGTAATCCCTACCTTCCTTTTCTGTGCAAATTTCCTGAATTATCGACACTCGCCAAAAATGCCGAAAGTGAACTCATCAATGCTGATGAGGCCGATTTCCTCAAAATAAAACGGCTAAAAACAATTATTCGTGAATCTGCCAACATCAACGAAAAAATCCCTTATTTCCAAAGAACTTTTATAAAAAATCTATGCTCTAACCTAGATAACATCGAAAGTTTTTGCTCCATCTACTTAACCGATAATATTTGGAGCAAAGTCATTAACGGCGAAGAACCCAAATATAAAATGACTCATCTCTGTTCCCTGGCCTTGAATAAAACTGCGGATACCAAAAATCTTGGAATGTGCCAAACGAAATTCTTAAAAGACCAAAATTATTGCACACAACTTGGTGTCAATAATTATCCTGCGCTTTCACCCAGACCTAACTGTCTCATGATTTCTGATGCCCTCAATATGAGCAATCTATTTACCGATTATAAGGATTGCCCGGCCTTAATTTCAAATGAGGCTATCACAAACATGTCTCGCATCATCATGCATTTGGAAAATAGGTCTTCCATTCCAACACCGTCTTCGTGTGCTTTTGAAACTTCCTACACCTTTGCAAAAATGCAAATTGAATTTGGTAATGAGGAGGCCTGGCCACTGAAAATTTGTTATTGGGATAAATTTGAGAGTGCACAGGTATGTAAGGAGTATGTTCCGGGTGAAAATGAGCAAGTTGCGATCTCAGAGACGAACGTCTTGGCCGTCGTTCTTTATCGCATGTACGGCGCTCCCGCCAAAATGAAATGCCATTTTATTGAAAAACGAAGCTACAAACCTGCCTTACTTGAGTTTAAGAACGGATGCTTTATCGTTTATGATGGAACAAATTGCTCAACTTCATCATGCTCGAAAGAAATTATCTATAATCAAACTGTTATCAAGGATATCCAATACAATGGCAGCCCACTCTTTGAATATTTTCCAAGCTCTTTTGCAAACTCTAAGTTTGCAGCTTCAGAAGTTCTCAAGGAAACATATAAAGTCACCCAAAAAAGAATTGGAAATTTTACTGAACTTAAAACTTTTTTTGCTCAAAAGAAGAAAAATATTGTCCATGGTTTAGGTTGTATTGAGAACATTTATCCCCATTTTTTTAAACAAAATGCCATGAATGAGTGCCGCCCGATTCCCTTTATTATTGACGGTGTCTCTGGCGAGGGGCGCATGGCGGTTCTTTCCATTCGTACTGCCATCGATGATGTCCATATGCCAAGAATTGTTCCATGGAACTATGTCTTTTCCTCTATTGCGACTTACGCTGCTCTTCATCCTAATCAATTATGGAGCTTATATGCGATTACACCTTAAGCTCATGGTCTATTTTTTCCTCTTAACCATTTTTTGGGTTGCCGTTGATGGAGGTTTTGCCTTCGGCGCTTTGACGAAACTTAAACCCATCATCACCAAACAAGATATAACCAACTTGCGCTTTCTTTCTAATGATGGCCGTTTTTCACTTTACCAAAGGCGATCCGGCAGCTTGCTCTACTCTACCAATTATAAAGTGACAGAAATCGTAAAATCCTCTCCCGGAACCCACTTTACCGTCATTGGAAGCACTGAAAGAAAGAAACTTCTGGTTGAAGAGCGAAATGATTATTTTCGCAGTTTCTCACTTCGTCAGGCAAATAATATTTATGTCCTCAATTATGACGGCACCGGACTTCGCTTGTTTGGAAAAGGCCAATCCCCCCAGCTTCATCTTGCAGACACCTGGCTTTCTTTTTTTGATCCCTCTATTAAAGAGCTTCAATTTATAAACATTACGAATGATACCCTTCAATTCTCCATCAAAATAAATAACCCCTTTAACCCCTATTTCATCCCGCAAACTATAATGCTCTCTGAATTCAAAGTTTTATTGACCGATTTAAACAGCTCCGGGCATTCTGCCCTTCTTGAATTTAACCGCAAAGATAAGAAATTTTCAACACTTCAAAAGGTCGACTCACACGAGTCGAAGATCGAAATATGCAACTCAGATACTAGTATCTTCGTGGCACACATAGGAACAAATAATTCCACTAATCATTCAATGGTAACTCAATATCCATTCCGCCCGTTTTCTTTAGATAATGGAAAAATCATTTACGAATCTCGCAATAATGAAATCGGAAATATCGTCTGCAACTTTTCGCCTCAGAAAATTTACCTAGTACAAGTCACACCAACGGACACAGCTTCGTTTTCCTCAGAAGTTGTTTCTGTTGATCTCATGTCTAAGAAAATTACCACTTTAAGCGATATAAATAATGCTACACAAATTTTGAATTTAGACGGCCGCCTTGTAACCCCTTTTCAAGGCAAGTTTTATATGCTTGAAGGCACAAATAATGTTTTCGATGACACTCTCAATACGCCTCCCAGTAGTATCGCCAGTGACCCATTTCTCGATAAAATTGATTCAGCTTCGGCCACGCCCGCCCCATCCCCGATTCCGGCTGCTGGAAGTGGAAAGGGAAGCGGAAGCGGAAACGGGAGTGGGAGTGGGAGTGGAAAAAAATGATGTTTTTCTTGAAACTTTTTTGTAACTGCACATACCTCTTTAACTGCTCGCAATTTAGGCCAGATTTGGCTGCGAG
>CAYHRT010000006.1:0-28083 GCA_964359085.1 uncultured Bdellovibrio sp.
AACCTGTTTTAAATAGGTTACTCCCAATTTTTGCTCCAAACTTTGAATTGTGATAGTATCTCTCTTTAGCAATTTCAATCTTGCTTGTTTTTTTGGGCTTGATTTTTTTGTTTGAACGAAGTTTTCTTTTCCCAGATTACATATTATGCGCAGAAGGTCTTTCATGGTTTGGTCGTGTCCAGTTTATCTTGCTTACCTTACTGTTGCGATTGGCATCTTATCCAGTTGCGCAGGCCCATATAACGCTGTGGGGCCGGATTCGCCCTTCCAACGTGGCCCAACGTTCTCACCCCAGCAGATCAGCGCCACAAACAATAATGTCGATTTATTCCTGGTGCAAAAAGATGAGACTTCGTTCATGCGCTCACCCGCCCATCTTTCATCTGCGCGGGCAGATCTAAGTTTCACTCCCGGAAAAATGCTTTTTAACTCCGAAACCCCATTAGTCATAACCGTCAAATCTACCACGCCACTATCCAAGAATTACGAAATCATTGCCTCCCTCAATGGACAAGACATTTCTCATCAGGCAAACAGAGTAACTGCCAACTCACACGTGGTTTCACTATATTTTGATTCAAGCTACTTTCAAAAGAAACGCGACTACACTTTTGCCGTCTTCTTTAGAAATTCCGCTCATGATCCCTGGTCGCACGCTATTTTAGAAGAAGCAAGCTGTTCACTCATGGCCCAATATCCCTTCTATTTCCCTAAAGAGAAAAGTGGAAAATATTCCATTCTTTCTCATATTGAGATGATATCAAGACAAAATAATATCAATCCATCCTTGGTTTATGGCCTTATTAACCAGGAAAGTTCTTTCAATCCCAGGGCCTTCAGTCCTAATATGGCAGTCGGTCTCACCCAAATGACTTTAAGGGCAGCACGGCAAGTTGACATGGCCGGGCCTGAATGGCCCATTTATGAAGGTCTTGAATCGATGCCTTTTTTTGAAGGAAAGTTTCTCATTGAAACAGGCCAAATACATGGTGATATGGATTGGCGACTTGGACCAGAAAAATCTATTGAAGGCGGAGTTGCTTACCTTCGCTATCTTCGCGACTTCTGGTCAAAATATCTTGACCATGACTCGCGTTTTTCAAATATCAAAAGATTGAATTTAGATAAAGAAAAATCCATGTGTAACCTAGTTTTGGCAAGCTACAATTTAGGGCCAACACGTCTTAAAAACATTCTCAAAGACAGCTTCGCATCCCAACAAACTGAATGGAATAAAATTCGTCCCTATTTACGTTCTATTAAGACAGATTGTTTTCAAACTTCCCGGGGGCATTGTGAAAAAGAGACCACTCGTCTTTAGTTTGCAGGCATGGATATTCATTCTTTTGGCCATCTCCTTTCCTCTTCAAATTATTTTCAAAGAGGATTTAAGCATACATTCTTGGCACCGCGCTTTTTACTTATTGTCACCACTCAATTGGTTGACGCTCATAAATTTTATCCTCTTAGCGTGCCTCTCATTTAAGGCTTCCCCCCTCCTCAAAATTGCCTTGCCACTTTCTTTCACCATCGTTGCAACAAATAACTTTGTCGCAATGGATGTCTTAGGAGAGAAGGCAGTTGAAAATTTTATGTTTAACATGGGGCCGGCGACCGTCGTTTATTCCTTATTTCTCTATTTTGTCATGTTTAAAAGTCCGCAGGCCTATGTCCTCGAAAATCCCCATTTGAGATGGTGGAGACTCGCGCCACGTTATCAAATGTCATTGCCATTATGGTTCGCCCAGAAAGGAATGGGACTGCAACACGCCCAGACTTTTGACCTTGCCGTTGGTGGTATCTTTGTTCCCATGGATGTTAGTTCCCATGCTGATGTTCAATTTAAGAAAGGCGAAACGCTACAAATCCATCTTGATCTGATGGGACAAGTGCTGCAATGCCGCGGGAAATTAGCAAGAATTGAAAAAAGCAGTAAGGGCACTTACCCACCCGGCTTAGGCATTCAACTCGAGGTGCAGGACCATTATCAAAGCAACATTTTAAAAACATTTATAAAAGGTCTTGCGCCTGATCAAGTGATGGCCCATTGGCCAGAATCATGAGTCTGGGTCCCAATGTAAGACCAGACGGAATGATGTGGCATCATGCTGTAAAAGGCCCACAATGGAAGGGCCACTTTCTGTCTTTGCAATGGCCCAAGCGTACGGGGCCGCTAATTGTTTCGTTAGCATGTTCACGGAAATTTTTTGCCCCCATTTTAACTTTTGAATGACGGAATCATCGGGCCAGAGTTGTTCTAGAGGGAGTAACTGCAATGGATCAAGAGAATACTTCTCTAATTGTTCTAATCTTTCATAGGATTCCAAATCTTGTATCTTCAAAGCATGCTCAATACCAATAGGCCCAATCTTATCTCTAAAAAGCGCCACCAGGTGTCCTATACCACCTAATAGCGCACAATAATCTTCAAACAGTGTCCGAACATAAGTCCCTGTACCTACTAACGTTCGAAAAGCAATGACAGGAAGCTGATTAAGGTCGCCGGGATATGTGCTGACGTCGCCGGGATATCTTTTGATAATTTCAAATTCATAAATAGACCGCTCAACTTTCGCCACATCAATAAATTCACCACGACGTGCGTACTCATAGAGAGGAATGCCATTGACCTTGGCAGCACTAAAATATGGCCGTGCTTGTAAATATTTTCCCACGAGGTCTTGGGCGTGTCGTTTAAAAATTTCTTCTTCCGATTGTATAATCTCCTTGGCCCACAGCTCAGACGAGGCAACCGTTTCGCCGGTATAATCTCCACTCAAAGTTTTTACGCCAAAACTTCCTAGACCTAAGTAAGATTTTGGACAAAGCTCATGCACAAAGGGCATCAGTTTAAGGGACCTTCCCAAACCAACAAGCAATAGACCTTCGGCAAAAGGATCGAGAGTACCGAAATGCCCAATTTTTATATGACGGGAAAGATTAAATTTTTTTTTAAAGAAACGAATGACATCAAACGAGGTCATTCCAACAGGTTTATGAATAGGAATGATAAAAGGCCTGGCCGCCTTAGTTTTTACCTTGTCTATGTTCGTCATTCAAAATATCTGTGATCTTTTGTTCTGCTTCGTACTGCCCATCATAATGGAAATGAAGCTGTGGAACCTGTCGTGCCTTCAGTTCCCTGGCCAAAATCGCCCGCAATTTCCCCTTGACACTATCAATGGCCTTCATCACATCTCCCCGCTTGGAGGAATCATAGGTATCCCAAAAAACATTGGCGATTTTACAATCAGGCGTTAACTCTACTTTGGTGATACTCACAAAAGTTAATCGCGTATCATTAAGTTGCCGAAGATTTAAGTTTAATTGGGCCAAGATCTCTTCTTGAAAAATATCTTTTTTAAAAGGTTTTTGTCCCATAATTACACTCTCTTTCTAACGTCCCACTTATAAAACTCTAGACATGACTGGGTTCTGTTGCAGATCGGATTCCCTTACTACTCGCCAGAGCACTTTCCTCGGCGGCCAAGACATCTTCCAATTTTCGCTTCTTCTCGGCCATGTGGTAGACCTCAAAAATATCTCCCACTTTGATGTCATTATAATTTTCCAACCCAACACCGCACTCAAACCCGGTTTTTACTTCCTTGGCGTCATCTTTGAAACGTTTGAGAGAAGTTAGTTTTCCGTCATAAACAATTTTGCCGCTTCTAAGCAGGCGAACATTGCAACCATACTGAATTTTACCATCCGTAACATATGAACCAGCGATCACGCCAATTTTGGGAATATTGAAGACGTTGCGGACTTCTGCTCTTCCCACAAACTCTTCGATGTATTCTGGGGTCAATAGCCCCTCAAGGGCCAAGGTCACGTCATTAATCAAATCATAAATAATGGAGTATGTTTTAATATCTATCCCATGTTCCTCAGCAATGCGCCTTGCCGTACTTAGAGGACGCATATTAAAACCTATCATAAACGCTTTCGACGATACGGCCAAGAGAACATCACTATCACTGATGGCCCCAACACCACCTCCCACAACTTTGACCACAACTTCACTATTGGAAAGGGCCTCAAGAGAGTTTTTTATCGCCTCAAAAGAACCTTGCACATCGCTTCTAATCACAAGATTAAGTATCTTCACTTCATCTTCATTCTTGGCCTCACCAAAGAAATCCTCTAAGGACATCTTTTTCTTCTCTGGGACTGCTTCAAGTTCTTTTCGCTTACTAATCCGGCTATCAACAATCTTTTTAGCTTCTCTTTCATTTTTCACAGCATAGAGAGTATCGCCAGGACTCGGCACGCTCTCTAAGCCTAGAATTTGCACAGGAGTCGATGGTCCGACTTCAACAAGGTTATTCCCAAGATAATCGGTCAAACTGCGAGCACGCCCAAAAGTTTCCCCCACCACAATGGGGTCACCCTTACGCAAAGTTCCCTCTTGAATCAAAACGGTTGCGACTGGCCCACGCCCTTGCTCAATCTTCGATTCAACAACAACACCCTTTGCCAAACCTTGATCAGTTGCTCTCAAATCCATAATTTCTGCTTGAAGTAAAATCCCATCCAGCAAATTATCTATCCCTGTTCCTTTGAGGGCAGAAATGGGCACGAATTGTGTCTCGCCCCCCCAATCCTCTGCGGTAAGATGATATTCAGTGAGGGCAGTTTTTATTTTCTCAGGGTTGGCCCCCTCTTTATCAATTTTATTCATCGCGACGATTATTGGAACTTTGGCGCTCTGACAAAAGCGAATGGACTCCCTTGTCTGAGGCATGACCCCATCATCAGCGGCGACAACCAAAATCACAATATCCGTTAAATTAGCACCACGCTGCCGCATATTTGCAAAAGCAGCATGCCCTGGGGTATCCAGAAAAGTTATCGATTTATCTTTTACTTTTACAGAATAGGCACCGATATGTTGAGTTATGCCACCTGCTTCGCCTTCTGCAATCTTAGCTTTACGAATATAATCAAGCAGGCTCGTTTTACCGTGATCGACATGTCCCATGATTGTCACCACAGGTGGTCTTAAGGGGTCTGCCGCTTTATCACGGGCCACCTCTTCGGCCGATACCAGTACTTCTGATTCATCAAAGGACGAATCCTCCACTCGGTAGTTATAAAGAGACGCCATCTCATTGGCCAAGGCAAGACCGATATAATCCGTCGCTTTCACCAACAAATTGATCTCGAGCATTTGATCAGCAAAATCCTGAAATTTTTGACTTAATTTCTGAGCCAATTCTTGCGCTGTAACCACTTGATGAATACTAATCACCCGCTTAGATTCTTTGACTTCCGTTTTTTCAGTTTGCCCGGCCGGACCAGAATAAACTTTTTTCCGTTTAACCGCAGAATAGATTGGGCGTCCAAGTCCACTTAAAAGAGAATAGGATTTCAACTCCGTTTCGGCCCTAACATGACTCAAGGCCTGAGAGCGACTCAAAATAGGCCTTTTGCCGGACATGATGGAAGCCAAACCACCCAAGCGCTTTTTGGAAGATTTCTCATCGGCCTCAGTTTCAATTTCTTTGGAGCGACGCTTGCCCTCCACTTCCGACTCGCTATCTGGAACAACGACATCGACAGTGTCCTTCTCTTTTTTTTGCGCTTCAGTACTTCGTTCTGGGGGCTTTTTGGCCTCAACTTTCGGAGGTATAAACACCGGCGTAAAACGATGGATTTTTTCTTCAAAGTATTCTTTTGATACTGTTGGGTGCGCTTCATGAAGCTCATCCTCTCCCTCCGTTGTAACGCTAAGCACATCCTCCTCTACTGACTCTACGGGTTGTTTTGCAGGAAGGGCAACCACTCGCAGACCTTTTCGCTTCTGCAATTCCTCACCCTTTTCACTCGCAACCAACGTTTCATGCTGAGCAACGTCTGCTCCCAGTATCTCAGTTTCTATAGACTCGGTATCCGCAACAGAAACCGCGGACTCTTCGTGCAGTCCCTCATGACTGCCTTTTTTGCGGACTGTAACTTTTTTGCGAACAACCGCGCCTTTTATCCCCTTACTTGCATCAGGAGCACTCTTCTCAAGACCAAGTCCCGCAGTAGTTTGAACACCAAGGCCTTCCTCTTTGGACGATGCCTCGATCATGGAAGCTTGACTATCAGGCATACCAGTTCGCTTGTCACTCTCGGAGGAAGCGGCAGTACTTTTTGTGGCCTTTTTTCGAACCACTCCGCTCTTTGAGCTTTTTTCGGAAGCGGCTGGAGTGGGAGGAGCTAAAATACTAACGATCTTTATCGCCTCCTCGTCAGTTAGATCAGACATGTGACTCCGCACAACAATGCCATGCTCTCGTAATTTTTCAACCAGTTCGAGTGGTTTCAGATTTAGTTCTTTTGCCAACTCAAAAACTTTTTTTGGCATCGGGCCCCCTCTTTGTACGCTTTACCTCAAGGTTCAACGCACATATCAGCTCAGCATATTCAGCTACCTGAGCACTGACTTATTTTATTTTAAAAGCTGCCAATTCTTCGCGCAGTCTTTTTTCAACATCGGAAAATTTGTCCTGTCCTTTTACCGCCTCGGCTCCCTTCTTCTCATTCACCAATTGACCATTATAAACTGGAACTGCAGAGGCCGAGACAATCTCTTCACTCTCGTCAGGCTGTAGGGTAATCGCAGCACCCTCTATCGCCTGACGACCATTTTCTAGAATCTTTTGCGACTCTTCTTCGGAGACCTTCAAAATAGCGGATAATTCCGTCGGCGTAAGCGCCACGAGATCACCAATTGCCATAACCCCATTTTGAACAAGTACTTGGGCCTTGGGATCAGACACGCCTGGAATTTGCATAAGATTTTCAACAGATTTTTTAATTTTCTGCTGCAGCTTGATCTTAGAGATAATATTGACTTTGTATCCAGTCAGCATGGCCGCCAAACGAACATTTTGCCCCCTTCTACCGATGGCCAAAGACAGCTGGTCATCTTCCACCACGACGTCCATTGAGTGTTCTTCCTCATCAAACATAATGTTGGCAATTTCGGCGGGAGCTAAAGCGGAACGGGCAAAAGTACTCAAATCATCGGCCCATCTCACAATATCGATCTTCTCGCCTTGCAATTCATTCACCACATTCTGAACGCGACTTCCCTTCATACCAACGCAGGCCCCAACTGGATCAATTTCTTTATCGACAGAAGCCACCGCAATTTTTGCGCGCTGACCAGGTTCCCTTGCAGCTGAGCGCACTTCGATAGTGCCATCCACAATCTCAGGAACTTCAAGCTCAAATAATTTGATTAAAAAGAGCGGCGAAGTTCTCGACAATCTAATTTCTGGCCCCCTATTGGTCATAACAACTTCGGTTAGATAGGCTTGAATACGATCACCTGGTTTGAAGTTTTCACCTGGAATAATTTCCTTTCGCGGCAAAATAGCTTCCGCTTTACCTAAGTCGACCATAATATTGCCGCGCTCATAGCGTCGGGCAATTCCGGTCACCAATTCACCTTCGCGATGTTTAAATTCAGCAAAGAGAATCTCTCTCTCGGCATCGCGAACCTTTTGAAAAATAATCTGTTTGGCAGTTTGGACGTCAACGCGCGAAAAATTAGGATTTTCAATTCGAATGCCAATTTGATCCCCAATTTCTGCTTCCTGATCTAGGGCCTTGGCATCTCCTAAACAGATTTCAAGAATCGGGTCCCTAACCTTATCAACGACATTTTTATACTGGTAAATTTCTACATCAGAATCACCATCATTATAACGAGTTTCATATTCACCTTGAATTCCAAATTTCTTTCGTGCAGTCACTAGGAAGGCCTGTTCAATGGCCTTTACGACAACGCTGCGGTCGATTCCACGATCTTTACCCAAAGCCTCTATCACTCGTCCTAGCTCTGAAAATGTGTTCATGTTTTCACCTCGTTCGATATTAATTGGTTAAAATCTGGATCTAAGTTGGCCTTCTTTATATTCGCAAAAGGGATTTCCATCTTCCTATCATTCTTGCTACCTTCTTGCCACTCAACTTCGACTGAATCACTCGCACATGCCAATAATTTTCCCCGCACCTTTTTCAAGTTTTTCAAATTCTTCGGTACTACCTGGGCATTTTTACCTTTGCTTGGATCAACATCTGCAAATAAATCTTTTGAGAGTTCAAGTATCACTGTTTCCCCAATAGCAAGCTGAAAGTGTTTACGCTCGCGCAATTTGCGATAAAGCCCAGGGGACGAAACTTCTAAGATCAGTTTGGAGGGCATCCATTCCAGAGTGTCAATAAAAGGAGTCAAGGCCTGGTCCACTCTTACACAATCTTCAATTTTGACGCCACTAGCCTTCTGGCCTTGAATATACACTCGCAACTCTCCACTGCCTGGAAGATATTCTAGATCATAAAGTTCTAGTTCTAATCCGCTGACCACCTGTTGGCACAGCTCAAAAAACTTTTTTTCCATTCCGACTCGCTCTCGTACAAGTTCCATAGCTTAATACATACCTTCTTGAAAACATCGACAAAAAAAAAGGGCGGAACTGACGGGCCGCCCTTTTACAGAACTTAAAAAGGTTGGCCCCACTCCCTATGAGCTTGAGCCAAAGTATTTATAGCTCTTATGTCTCAAAAAATCAAACTGTTACTTATTTACTTATTGTCGATTTAATTCTTCGCCGAGCAAAAGTTCCATGCTCAAAGCATCTTCTCCATTTTTATAGAATTTTTTCTTGACGCACAAGTCCTTAAAACCATGTTTGCGGTAGAAAGCAATAGCACCAATATTATTCATAGCGACTTCCAGATAGAGTGAACGTGACCCTATCGTGCACAGATGCGTGAGATAAAATTCTAGCAACCGCGTTGCCCCACCGCGATGGCGAAGATCGGGATGCACTACAACCTTAAGAAGATGGGCCCCTTCTCCCTCGGTAGGATTAGTTCCCAACAGCCCTGCGGCAAGACAATCATTTTCTCCGTTTTTACTCAATCCACATAGAAAATAATTTCCCTGCAACTCCTGCCACTGCTGATATGTCCACTCGCCTGGATGCATAAATTGGTCGAGCAAATTAAAGGCCCTTGCCTCTTCAGACCTCAAAGGCAAGCAACATTGATGTAAATTAATAAAATCCGGCTTAGGGAGCATAGTGAAAAATGAAGTGGCCATATTGAGAATAAACATTAGCAAGGTATTGTTTCATAAATTTTTCTGCCGTTGCCCTCTTTTCAATTTCCGCTCCCTCAGGTCCCTGTGATGTTTTTTGTATCGAAGACCATTGTGCGAGAGAAAAGCGATCACGCAATGCAAACTCCATGGCAATAATATTTTGCTGAAATTCACTCAGGGGTCCACCTTTAATTTTATTTTTACGAAGACAATCCTTAGAAAGTTTGGGTTTACTTTTTAAGAGGCTTGCCCGTTCGGTTCGATCCATATGCTGCATACCTGTTTCACGAAAATGTCTCTCTATTTTATTGATTATCATTAAATTGAACACCTCACGTTCGAGATCTCGCATTTTGGGCCAATTTTTAATCTTGCTCACGACTTCGGCATATTTATCAGGCAGAATTTGTTCCATGGACAACAAATAGGAATCCTCAAAATAGCACTTAAGAATTTGAATCTTAGGGATTTCGCTTAGAAAGCGCTTTTCAAAAAAGACCTGTTCGCCAATTCGTAGGAAAGCACGATCCTCTAACACGACCTCAGCGACATTCCCACGTTCGGAAAATAAAGCCAACAACAAAATACAACTTTGTTTGTTCTGTTTAAACTGGAGATGCCTAAACCGGAGACGTAAGATCCACGTTGCCAATTGGACCAGCTTCCTCGACACGGTTCTCAATATGGAAGCGTATTTTGACGCGAGGATTGAAAGTATACCCATCTTTCCCTCGGATAATATATTTTCTTTTTTCACCTTTGCCATTTTTAGGCTCTATCAATTTTCTTAGTCGACTCACTGATGTATAAATCAGTTTATCATGAATAAGAGGATTATACTCGTCTTTCCAAATAGACTTGGCCAATTGTTCCTTATCAAAATATTGCCCAGGATTTTTGGCCAGTAAAAAGAGAATCTCTAGCAGCACAAAGCGATGCTTGAAATCAATAGTTCCAAGACCCTTTTCAACAATCTGCCGATTGGTTCTATCAAGATAAATATCAATACTTGCATCATGAACGTCCTCAATTTCTGAACGAATCAATCGCTGAAGACGTTTGAAATCGCGGGAACATGTCATTTGTTGGGAAAGGCTAAAATAAACTAAACTCTTTTCATACTCTCCCAGGCGTTTACACAAAGACCCCATGCCAAGAAGAACGTGCCCAAGTGAATTCCAGCACCTTTTCTCTTGAAATTTGACCAAGGATTGTGAATAAAAATCCATGGCGCGCTCTGTCTGACCAAGCTCCACATAAATACGGCCATAATACAGCAGCATGGAAGCCTTCAAATAGGATTTATCAATGATACTTAGGACTTGCTCTAGCTGGTCCAGATAACCTAGTGCCAAGTCATATTCCTTTTGGTGATAGCAAGTTGAAGCTAAGGCCAGCAAGGTTTTTGCCAGCAGATCAGGACCATTTTCTTCTTTAGATTTTTTGCAGGCCAACTCAAACTGCCCTCGCGCATCCCGAAAGGCCCCACGATAGGTTTTTGTTAGTCCCACATTGTAAAAATACTCCGCTCCTAAGCTCCCTAGCACAGAGGTCAACTGATCTATAACCAGTTCACTTTCATGAATATATTTCTCTGCAAGTTCTGTCTGAACTTGTTCTGAACAAATGCGAATCAAAAAACCATAAATTTTGAATATCCCGTACAGATCACGAGGACGCTCTGAATAGACAATGGCCTTTTCAAAACAACGACGCGCCTTTTCCAGGTCGGCCTTGTCATAATAAACTTTACCTATCCGATAGAATGCCCGGCCAAGATCATGAACGGTCAAAGTTCCCACATCAATACCAGGGATGGACTCAATATGCAGATAATTGACCAGCACGTCGACAACCTCTCGATTGGTCTTATCGCTGTTATCCTCTGCGATATCTGTGAAGACATCTCTTACGCCTTCCTGTAGGCCCGGCTCATGGGTAGGATTCATACGCACATTCCCTCAAAAAACCTGCGCAAAAAACTTGGAAGACATACCATGTTAAAAGGGCACGAGTCAAAACTAACTCCACACCATTACCTTTTTACATGGGATTTCATTGATTTATATTTTGCAGGTTGGTACCCTCATATGAAACATTTTACTAAATGAAACAATAACTTAGTTTGAGGATGGCCATGGCAATAAAGCCTTCAATCATGATCGTTTATGGTGGTGGTGGAACAGAGCACGAAGTTTCAATGATTTCAGCTCGATATATCATTGAAACTCTCCAAGATGGCATGGACATGGATGTCTATGAGGTTCTCATCAATCACCGGGGCGTGTGGAACTTAAAAAATGGACTTACCCCCGACGGACCCTGTTTTTTGAAACCTGGCAAAGTTCTTTCCGTCCAAAGTAAGGATGGCGTCAGTGACATCTCTAAAGATATCACTACAGACATCTCTATTGACTTAGCCATTCCGTGTATTCATGGCCCACCAGGTGAAACAGGTGACATACAATCTCACTTTGGAATGTATGGTATCCCCTTTCTTGGGGCCTCCCCCGAGGCTTCCATCCTTTGCTTTAACAAAGTAAGTACCAAACTATGGCTGAATGCTCTCAAGATTCCGAACACTCCCTTTGTCTTCCTCGATGCTTTGAACGAGAAAAATCTTCAACTGGCGTCTGATTTTTTCCAGCGAACGGGTAAGCAACCAGAGGTCTTTGTCAAGGCCAGCAGTCAAGGTTCTTCAGTCGGCTGCTACCCGGCTTCTAGTCTTGCGGAGTTAAAGACCGCGATTACTTCTGCCTTTGAATACTCTCCCTACGTCTTGGTTGAGAAAAGGCTACAGGCACGAGAGTTAGAGATCTCGGTTTTTGAATACAAGGGTGAAATTCATACTTCCTACCCAGGGGAAATTGTCTGCCCCGGTAAATTTTATTCCTATGAAGAAAAATATTCGTCAACCAGCTCGACAAGTACTGTTGTTCAAGCACCGAATCTCACTAAAACAGTGGTTGAGGAAATGCAAAATTATGCGAGAAAGGCCTTCCTAGGGTTAAAAATTCGGCATCTCTCCCGGATAGATTTTTTTCTAACCGACCAGCAGGAAATTTTTGTCAATGAGATCAACACCTTTCCCGGTCTCACACCCATTTCCATGTTTCCAAAAATGATGGAGGCCACCGGGATCACTTTTGCCTCCTTTCTGGAAGATGCCATTGGCCGTCTCTTGAAAGCTAATCAATAGGGAGTATATCAAACATGAGCATCAATCTTATTAATAGCGCTGATGAAAAAAATAGCAAAACCAAATTAGAGAAATACTATACCGATAATTTCATACCTGCGGAGAAAAAACCTTATACCACCGTTCTACGTAAATCGGTGGGACCATACATGGCACTGGAAAGCGCCAGGACAGGATCTGTATCCTATATGCAAGATGCCGCAAGCCAGATTGCCACGCTTGGATTGGGTTTTAATCCGATGTCTTTTTTCGGCACGGCCCATTTTCTTGAATCGTGGACCAATTCATCTCATACCGAATCCTTCCAAGAATTGCGTAGTTCCTTCACACGATTTCTGGCACGCCAAATGGGATGGAAAAATGTCTTCTTTAGAATCGGCCATTCAGGCGCTGAAGCCAATGAGATGGCCTTGGGAGAATGTTTCCGCCATCGTCACAATAAAAAGGCCAAACGAGTTTTGGCCTTTGAAGGTTCTTTTCACGGCCGTTTGATGGTCACCCTCAGTGCCACCTGGAACAAGGCCAAACGTGAACCTTTTGAATGGCCTGGCTTTGCCACCATCTATTGCCCATCACCAGAACTGCCGGACGAATCCATACATCAACCTATCCCCAAGGATTGGCGTCAAAAGTGGGAGGATTCGCCTAATCTCCATTGGGCACCAACTCCTGAGTGGAGCGCCGATCTTCAAGTGGCCAAAGAAATTCAAACTTTAGAAAGAGTTCGTGAGCATCTCCTGTCTGAGGAAATCTTTGCGATCATTATCGAACCGATGCAATGTGAAGGTGGCGATCGTTATCTTTCTGATCGTTTTTTTACTGCTCTTCTCCTGATGGCACGCTCTTGTGGCGTTCCGGTCATCTTCGATGAAGTCCAGACAGGATTTCATTTAGGACGAGAATTCTTTTGGCATCGCCAATTAAAATTACAAGATCAGCTTGGCAACGCCCTCGCGCCAAATTATGTAGTCTGTGCCAAAAAGGCCCAGGTCGGACTGGTCATTGCCGAGGCCCCTCTCGATATGACAGGTGAAGAATTTCAGGTTGCCTCATTTATTCGAGGAACTATCCATGCACAAATACTGGCCCAATCACAGAGCGTAATTTGTGAATTAGAACAAAACGTCAGAGCTTTGCTCCTTCCCCTTCTCTCAAAATATAGTGGATTTATCCATCGTCCACGTTGCAATGGCATGGCCTTTGCGTTTGACGTAAAATCGGATGAATTTTTCAATAAATTTATTGACGTCCGATTCCCACACGGCCTCCTCTATTACAACGCTGGCACACATACGATGCGTTTTAGACTCAACATTGCTTATACAAAAGAAGATCTTCAATTTCTTTTTCAAGAACTGGATAAAATTTGCGGCGAATTATTTCTACAGTCCTCGCCAATATTGCCAACCCAGGTGGCAAGAAATGTTAAAGCGGTTGATGCACTTTACAACTGGCACGAATTCCTGCTTGAACTTAAACTGGATTCCTTCCTTGGTAAAGAGATCGATGAAAAAGAAACCTGGGAAAAAGGGATGTCGTTCATTCAAATTCCTGATGGACACCAACTGACACTTTTGGATCGCCATAACTTTAACCTTTTCACCAACTCCATCGATACCCTACAAAAAAACATCTATGAACCAGATCGCCAGGCGGCCCTTGCGCTTTTTGAAATGACGGCCAATGATGCCAAAGGAATAGCTATCGTCATCTGCCAAAGTGCGACGGACGGAGGGAAGATTGCAGCAATGACCTTTGCTTCCCCAATCAAAAACTACCCCCTTGAGAGAGGCGTTCGCAGAGACCCTTATTTTAACGATCCCGATAGCTATTATGTGCTCGATACCACCGTGGCACGCGAATTTCAGGGAAAAGGTTTAGGCCGATCCATAAAGTACGCTTTGAGTCTTGCGGCCTTGCTCAAACAGGCCAAGCGAGTCAATGGAAAAAACCGTCACCTCATTGCAAAATCCATGTGGAATATCAATCTTTCACTTGGCAGCTACGAACTAGATTATATTCATGAAGATAGTCCTGACTTCGCCGAGAGTCGTGATGTCATCTACTATACAACTCCCACCAAATGGGCCTGGCCTCCCCTGCATTTGTGCTCGGCCATCCCATCACCCCTCGGAGCAGGCGACCTGACTCATGAGTTTATGAAAAAAAATCTTCACAACATGGTCAATAAAGTTTGCCTATCCAATTTTGTAAGCGAGAGCTATCTAGAAAATTTCAAATTTTTGATTTCCCTTGCTCCTCCCTTTCTTCAACATGCCTATTCCTCAAGTGGTCAAGCTGAATGTGTTGATAAAATCGCCAAATCGCTTTGGTACAATTCTAAGAAAAATATTAAAAATCTTACCTTTGAAGGTCATTTTTTTGGGTATGGGAGTTTTTTTGCAAGAAGTTTAGGCCAATTTCAAACTCCCTACTTTCCCGTTTCTGTTCTCCCACACCCCACGGAAGAAAATTGGGAACAGGTTCTTGAATTGGTCGAGACGGAGATCGGGCAAGGTAATATTATGGCAGTATGGCTTGAGCCTATTCGCCAGCGCTTTATGGATCCTGTTCCTGTGAAATTTTTAAAACAGCTTAAAGAACTGGCGAGCAAACAAGGCGTTCCCTTGGTTTACAATGAAACTATGTCTTCCTTTTTCCGTTATCACGACGAGCATTTTTTTGCCGCGAACAACCCCGAAATTTGTCCCGATGCATTTATGGTCTATGGGGGTGGCCAGATCGGCGCGGTATGGATGCGACAGGACCTCTATGTCTCAAAGCCTCTCATGCTCATTAGTACCTGGGATGGCGATGAACTTTCTTTGAGTACCTACATCGAAGCCATTCGTCGTACTCTGGAGAAGAAGCAGGAGTTTCAAGAAATTAAAAGAATTTTCAATGCGATTTTAATGAACACTCTGAGCGAATGTCGCATAAAAAATCTCCATCTATCACTCGGATATGGATATTTCGAAGGAACCATTCCAACATCTCTGCAACATTTATTTTCAAAGATTTGTATTCCTGAAGGTGATGACATCGTTCATACTCGCTATTTGATTTGTCCTAACTTTGGCAGCATGCTGCAGTTCATTCGCACTGCAGGAAGTTTATCGAGTGAAACAGACGAGGACGATGATGCGACTCACTGATCAAGGCCATCCTATTATTTACTATCCTAGAGGCAAAACCCCACTTGAGTGGGGACAACTGCATGGTGAATCGGTACGTGCGGGCATCCAAGAACTGGCACAAATCCGAAGGGACTTGATGCTCAAAAAAAATCCCGCGCTCATGCCTCTGCTGCCTGAGCTTGCTCAACGACAATGGGATTATACAAAACAGTTCGCCCCTTCTCTTGCTCTTGAATTAGAAGGCCTCTACCAGGGTGCAAATCTGACTATCACTGACATTGTGATTCTCAATAACTACACCGACTTTCGCGATATTATTCCAGAGCAAGGATGTTCCAGTTTGGCAATCAAACGCCATAAGCAGATGCTCGCCGGTCAAACTTGGGATATGCATAGGACGGCGAAAAATTATATTTGCACGCTGGTTATTCCTGAATCACCATCTTTGGATTATTCTGAGGATTATTCTGCCGCTTCTCCCGGCCAAGTCGTGCTCTCTCTTGTGGGCTGCCTCGGTCTCATGGGCGTAAATCAACGTGGAATTTTTATTGGCGTAAACAATATCAATACCCGAGGAGCAAAACCGGGAGTGATGTGGCCTGCAGTGGTGCGTCGATCATTACAAAGTTCCAACTTTGAACAGATGCGAGAGGTGGTAACGACGGCACCCGTTACCTCTGGACACAATTATTTGCTGGCCGACTCACAAATGGCGCAACATTGGGAAATTACCCCTGATCTTAAGGAAATGGTTTCCAATCTTGAGGGCCACCAAAAAGACGGGAGCATTGTCCATACAAACCATTGCCTTTCACCAAAAACGAAAAATATCGAAGATCAGGGTAGTTTAAGCTCGACCACTTTTTCCCGTTGGGAATTGCTTCAAAAACATCTCCCAACAATTGAAAATTCCATGGGCCTTTTAAGCACTCTGACTTCTCACGATAACCACCCCAAGGGAATCTGCAGTCACTATGAAAGCGGACTTCAAGACCCTTCCTTTACCTGTGGTGGCGGGGTCTACGATTTTCAAAGCAAAATCTTTGCTGTTTGGAGAGGATGCCCGGTTTACGATGCGAATTATGTGCATTATGAATTCGACCTAAGCACGCTGGCATTACTTAAAACTATCAATGGGTGATTGTATGGATTTTCCCTTTCTGTTTACCTGGTCAAAACAAAAAGATGCTACTTTCTTTAATTTAAAGGAAGTCAAAGACCATCAGATTATCCTCGAATCCGGCCAACGCATTTTTGATTTAACCAGCATAAGTTTTCAGGCCTCTTTTGGTCTAAAAAATCAGCAGATTATCAATCCGATTATTGAGCAACTTCGCAATGTTCCCATGACCTCTCCCAAAGCGATCTTTCCTCTTAAAACTGACGTCACCAAAAAACTGCTTGATCTTATCAATCTAGGGGGCGGCAAGATTTTTTACACTGTTTCTGGCGCTGAGTCGGTAGAAAACGCCATCAAAATGGCGCGCCAATATACAGGCCGAAATTTAATTTTAGCACGCCGTAAATCTTACCATGGCGCCAGCTTAGGAGCACTTTCCATCACAGGCGATTGGAGAAATCAAGGGCACCTGACCTTAAGTGACTACACTGTTCGTATTCCAGAACCTGATGATGACCCTGAGCTTGAGGAGACCCGCAAAATAATTTTACAAGCGGGTGCTGACAAGATTGCCGCCTTCTGTTTGGAAACAATTTCAGGCGCCAATGGTGTTTATATTCCTGGTGCAAAGTGGTGGAATGGCATTCAAAAACTATGTGCCGAATTTGGCATTAAACTTATCCTCGACGAAGTCGTGTGCGGATTCTATCGAACAGGTCGCGCCTTTGGTTTTTTACATTTTCCGGTGAAACCCGATTTTATTTGTATGGCCAAGGCCATCTCTGGTGGCTATGTGCCGTTCGGCGCGCTGTGGGTTTCGGATGAATGTGCTCACTCCTATGATGATAAAGTTTTAAGTTGTGGACTTACCAACTACGCTCATCCCCTGGGCCTTGCCGCCTTAAGTGGCGTTTTAACCTTGACCTCTTCTAGCGAATTTCAAAATAAATTACGCAACTTAATTCCCCATTTTTCCAATCAGCTCAATGAACTCAGAGAGCTTTCGGAAGTCACAACTATTCGCCATATTGGAATGCTGGCGGCCATCGAGTTGAAGAGAGCGCTTTCCTTTGATTCTGTTTTTCAAGCAGGCGCCTATGCGCTTGTCAAAGATAAAATGCTTATTCTATGCCCTGCCTTAACTTACGGCATTGATGAACTCACCACCGCGATGCGGGTAATTCGAAAAGTTATTACAAACCCATGATCTGACATCAATGAGGAGACCCTTCAATATGAGTAAAATCTGTCGCGATGCTTTTGAAGCCTTGGCCGGAATACAATCGGGAATGACCCTGATGAGTGGCGGCTTTGGATTGTGTGGGATTGCTGAAAATTGCATTGATGCTCTTGCCTTAATCGATGTCAAAAACCTCACCGTCATTTCCAACAACATAGGAAATTCAGGCCGTGGCCTGGTAAAAATCCTGATCCAAAAGAAAATACGAAAGGCCATATGCTCCTATGTCGGCGGCAACCCTGATCTGGAAAAACAAATTTTTGCCAAAGAAATTGAAGTCGATTTAGTACCTCAAGGAACTTTTGCTGAACGCATTCGTGCGGGAGGGATGGGTATTCGTGCATTTTATACCCCGACTGGCTATGCCACCGTCGTCGCCGAAGGTAAGGATGTAAAAATTTTTGATCGCCCGTGTATTCTTGAAACGGCACTCACGGCAGATTACACCATTATCAAGGCCCAAAAAGGCGATCCTTATGGCAACCTGTGGTTCAAAGAAACGGCCCGCAATTTTTCACCTCTTATGGCAATGGCCGGAAAAATAACTATTGTCGAAGTTGAAGAACTGGTACCACTTGGTGCCATCCCTCCCGAAGACGTCCATCTTCCCGGAGTTTTTGTGCAAAAAATTTTTCAGGGAAAAAATTATAAAAATGATATTGAATTCTTAAAACTCAAGGAATAGTTATGGCGTGGTCAAAAGAAGAAATGGCCTTTGAAGTGATCAAGATGTTGAACGATGGTTCCACCATCAACCTCGGCATTGGCATGCCAACTTTAGTTGCCGAACTCATGCCGGCCACAAAGAATATCATGATTCAAAGTGAAAATGGAGTGATGGGAGTGGGAGAACGCCCAACGAAAAAAACAGTGAGCGCCACCCTGATCAATGCGGGCAAAGAAACCATTACCGTCAACAAAGGGGCCAGTTTTTTCGATAGTGCCCTGAGTTTTGGAATGATTCGTGGTGGGCATATTGATTACTGTATCTTGGGTGGGATGGAAGCAGACGTCGCTGGCAACCTCGCCAACTGGATGGTGCCTGGTCAAAAAATAACGGGTATGGGCGGCGCTATGGACCTCGTTAACGGTGCCAAACAGGTGATCGTCATGATGTCTCACTACAATAAGAATAGTACATCCAAATTGGTCAAACAATGCCAACTGCCACTTACAGGTGCAAGCGTCATCAATACAGTCGTAACCGAACTTGGCATCTTTACGCCTGCACAAAAGATGTTTCAAATTCTTAAATTGGCCCCAGGAATTACCAGAGATACACTGGCCGATAGCACGCTGTATGTCTAACGAACTTGCACCTCTAAGGCGGAAATTTGATCTAACCGAATCAAGGCATCAAAGAAATCTCTGCCGCCGCCCAGTTGAGATAGGACAACAAAATGAGTACCAACCTCTGCCACAGCGCCATTATAAGAAACGCCATTATTGAGCATCAGAGTCACCCGTTTCTTAGTTCCCTTAAACGTTTTCAAGGTATCACCAATTCCAAAATCAGCATTTAATTTGACTTCTACCTTTGCTTTATCTCCCTTCTCTGCTTGTGCGTAACTCACAGATGAAACCCAGGCAAGAGTTAGAATCATTAATACAACAGAAAAAATTCTACTTCCTCGGGACATTTTAAACCTCCATATTTTGAATTTAAGTAAATAACGACTCATCATACTTGATATTGTGATAAACTTTGTTCACGTCATCATCATCTTCCAACATCCCAATTAATTTCATCGTTATGTCGAAAGTTTCTTTGTCAACTTCTTTAAAATTCAGAGGAACCCTTTCCAGTCCGGATTCTTCCGCTTTGACCTTGAGTTCATCTAACTTTTTCTGGATAGGCCCAAAACTGGGCATAGGACCGGTGGCAACATAATAATCATCTTCAAGCTGAATATCGTCGGCACCGGCATCAATAATATCCAAGCTAAAAGAATCTTCATCTTTGATTTGGGAGACGGGAATTTCAAAAACGGCCTTGTGCTCAAAAACAAACTGCAAGCAACCCGAGGTTCCAAGAGAGCCTCCACACTTGTTAAAACAATTTTTAATGTTGGGTGCCGTTCGGGTTGGATTATTGGTTGAGGCCTCCACAAAAATGGCCACGCCATGAGGCCCATATCCCTCATAATTCACATCAAAGTAACCATCATCTTCTCCACCCATCCCTTTTTTTATGGCACGCTCAATAATATCTTTTGGAACATTACTTTTACGACATCGCTCCAAAATCACCCTAAGCATAAAATTAGACTCAGGACTCTCACCCCCGGCCTTCACCGTTTTGGTGACATCACGCAAAAGTTTGGTGAAAATTTGCGTCCTGGCCTTATCTTGAGCGCCTTTCTTTTCTTTAATATTATTCCACTTTCGTCCCATAAATTTTTTCCCTTTTCTTGATTTATGATATTTATCAAGATGAAGAGTACAAGACAATACTCTGCGCGTACTTCGCTTCAAACTATCATAATACCCAAAAAATTTGTGGTAAAATATTTTGTATTCGTTTAACTTAATAGGCATTCAAAAAACTTGAATAATTTTTTAATGGGAGGAATGTTTATGAAATTTATCGCTTTTATTCTGTCTCTGGCATTCATGGTCAACACAGCTTTCGCTGATGATGCCGCTTTGACCAAGCTTCTCACAGACAACAAGTGCCAGAAGTGCCACAAAGTGACGGCCCTCAAGTTGACCGATGCCAAGGGCAAAGCACCAGATCTGTCTCATCTTTCAAAAGATGTCACTGGATATGAGAAAGGAGCTAAGGCATTTATTCAGGGCTGGCTGAAAAAAGAAGTGGCAAAAGGTAGCAAGAAACATGCAGCAGCTTGGAAAGGTACAGATGCAGACCTCGATCTTATCGCCGATGGCCTGATTG
The DNA here is from genome assembly GCA_964359085.1 of uncultured Bdellovibrio sp. Taxonomy (GTDB): domain Bacteria; phylum Bdellovibrionota; class Bacteriovoracia; order Bacteriovoracales; family Bacteriovoracaceae; genus GWA2-49-15. Next base: position 20,696 of record CAYHRT010000006.1, read on the forward strand.
AATTAGACGCTCGCAAATAAATATCGTTTTATTTTTTTCTGTGTATGGCCCGTGTATAAGCACGGGCTTTTTTTTTCTTTATCAACCTGAGTTTGGGATTAGGGTCTACTGCGAAGCCGCCTGACAAAGGATTTCAGCGTCCTCCGCGTTCAAAATCCTCGACGTAGCTCTGCTACGCCTCCGGTTTTTCACTTGTGCGTCCTTGAACTCCTTTGTCAGACGACTTCTCGCTACGACCCTAATCTCAAACCCAGGTTATCAACTAATTTTATCTTCTTTCCTTTCACGTTTTTTTCACATGCAAAAATATGACAAAAGTTAGCTTGAATATTGATCATGAATGACTAGAATCGGGATAATTGTGTAAAATCAACTAGTGGGCCATATCCAATGATGAAAAACATCTTGACTCTTGTGTGTGTTATTGGCGTTTCGTTAGTTCCTTTTTCTCGCAGATGCTTGGCCAATGAAGAGATCGAGTACATGGCGCCACCTCCCCCGATGGATGCCAGTCTTTACCCCTGCAACGATTGTCATGATCCCGAAAGAAAGGCCAATAAAGTCAGGCACAAGTTAGAAGATCAACATACCGATGTTGAACTTAAGCATGGCCCTCAAAATCGATGGTGTTATGAATGTCATAATCCTGCCAACCCCAATCAACTGCACCTCGCTGACGGTACGATTCTAGAATTTAAAGACTCTAATAAATTATGTGCCCAATGCCACGGGGCCAAGTTTAGAATTTGGAATGTGGGTGCTCACGGCAAACATATAGGGCAGTGGAACGGCAAGAAAACTTGGTATATGTGTGTAAATTGTCACCGTCCCCATCACCCCAAATTTACTCCTATCAAACCAGAACCACCACCAAGTAGACCGAGAGGTGACACTGGATACTTAAAGCGAAGGAAGCTCTCAACGCTTCATCCAAAGGCAAATACCAATGAAACACACTAGTGAGATCGCTCAGACCGCAAAAGATCCTGGGCGTCGTGACTTCATCAAAAATATGTCAGGTCTGACGGCTATCGTTGCCAGTTCAGGCCTACTCTCTGGATGCGATATCCCTTCCTTCGATGCTTTTTTTCAAAAACATTTTAAGGAGCTGAATCCGGAAGAATTAGCAAAAGTTTTAGCGCGACTAGAGAAAGAATATTCAGAAAAATACAAGAAAGATATCAAGGTCAGTGCCACACCACCGGTTGAAAACACTCTATTTGGATACGGTCTTGATCTCGCCGTATGTGTGGGTTGCCGTCGTTGCGTTTATGCCTGCGCAAAAGAAAACAATCTCTCTCGAACTCCTACTCTCCACTGGATTCGAGTGGCCGAAATGGAAAAGGATAAGGGTTTTGACATGGCATCCGGAGAGCTTTACTACGACCCTGAAACCGTGCCCAGGGAAGGCAAATTCTATCTCCCGATCAGTTGCCAACAATGTGCCAATCCTCGATGTGTGGCCGCTTGCCCGATTGAGGCCACTTGGCAGGAGCCAGATGGCATCGTGGTAGTAGACTACAATTGGTGTATCGGCTGCCGCTATTGTATGGCCGCATGCCCCTATGAGGCCCGGCACTTCAACTGGACTGATCCCGTTTTGACCACCGAGGAAGTTAACCCAACCACTCACTACCTGGGCAACCGTCCTCAACCCGAGGGCGTTGTCGGGAAATGTACGTTTTGTATTCAACGGACAAGAAATGGACGTTACCCCGCCTGTGTAGAGATATGTCCGGCCGGTGCCCGAAAATTTGGCAATCTCCTCGATGAAAAAAGTGAGATTCGCCAAATTATGAAAACCCGAAGAGTTTTTGTTCTGAAAGAAGAATTGAATACAAAACCAAAGTTTTTTTATTTCTATGGCAATTAAAATCTTGCCAAGGGGAAGAACATGCATCACGTAAAGCAATATATTGTCTTCTGGCTTCGGATGTTCCGATATGCCGTAACAGGTGGCCCCCTATTCTATGCATGGATTGGGAGCTTAAGTATCATCCTTATTGCTGGTTTATATTTTTATCTGCACCAAATGACTCACGGACTCATTGTCACCAATATGAGTGATCAGGTAAGTTGGGGAATTGGGATTGCCAACTTTACCTACTTTGTTGGTGTGGCCGCCGCCGCGGTCTTACTCGTGGTTCCGTCTTATATTTACCATCGGCAAGATGTGAAAGAGGTGGTGCTGATTGGCGAGTTGCTTGCCGTGTGCGCCGTTATTATGTGTCTGCTCTTTATTGTCACCGACATCGGACGCCCCGATCGTTTCTTACACCTCGTGCCGCCGCTAGGACGCTTAAATCTGCCAAGCTCACTTCTCGCCTGGGACGTGCTGGTATTTAATGGTTACTTATTTATGAACCTGCATGTTCCGGCCTACCTCTTGTACAAGAAATACTTAGGAGAAGAACCGAAAGGAGCTTACTATCTTCCCTTCGTCTTTATCTCTATCATCTGGGCGATCAGTATTCACACCGTAACAGCTTTTCTATTTTCTGGTTTAGGCGGCCGGGCCTTTTGGAATACCGCCATTCTCGCTCCACGCTTTTTGGCAAGTGCCTTCGCTTCAGGCCCTGCTTTGCTTTTCATTATTTTTACAGTGATCCGCCATTATACTTCACTTAAAATATCTGAAAGTGTTTTTGAATACTTCAAGCGAGTTCTCAAGTTTATGATGCCCCTCAACTTGTTCTTGCTCGGTTGCGAACTTTTTAAAGAACTTTATACGGGTACGGTGCATGCCCATGCCGCCGAGTATCTGTATTTCGGCTCTCACGGTCACAACATGCTTATTAAGTACATCTGGACGGCCACGATCTTTAACATTATTGCCACCATCATCTTCATTACCCCACAGCTCAATTGTAAGAAACCGCTGATCTATGTAGGTTGCGTGCTCTCAGCGGTGGGAATCTGGCTTGAAAAAGGTATGGGATTTGTCTTTCCCGGATTCATCCCTACTCCTCTGGGCGAATTTGTGGAGTATTCACCCAATATTGACGAACTGGTTGTCTGTGCCGCCGTCATGGCCCTGGGAGCGCTGCTCTTTACTTTCATGAGTCGGATGGCCATTGCCGTCCACACCGGCGAATTGGCCATCACAGCAGAAGCAGGAGAACGATCGGCCCATCGTAAAAAATAATTGATAATGATCTCTTCCTTAGAGTATATTTTATTATCTAAAACACAGCACAAAATAGCTGAAGCGAGAGTGTGTCCATGATCACTGCAAGTAGATTATTACGTCTGATCGTTGTAGCAAATTTGTTGGCAGTGCAGGTTCTGCCGATTCATGCCTCCGACGATCGACCTATGTCAAGCGAGTCAGAGGAAGCAAGGCCGACACCACTGGCCCCCTTATCCGAGGGAATTTTCCCTTGTTCCGCATGCCACGAAGCTATGGACCTGAATACGAAACAGCGTATCCTCGTCGATGAACACACCAACATCGTACTCGAACATGATGCCAAGAACCGCTGGTGTCTCGACTGTCACAATCCAAAGGACAGAGATAAGTTGCGACTGGCAAGTGGTAAGCTGGTAGATTTTTCACAATCCTATCTGCTCTGCGGTCAATGTCACGGACCTACTTATCGTGATTGGAAGGCCGGAGTCCACGGCAAGCGCAGTGGTTCTTGGAATGGTACAAAATCCTATTATCTATGCGTCCACTGCCATAACCCGCACTCTCCACGTGTCAAAAAGGTCGTGCCGTTTCCGGCCCCTCCAGCACCTGAGGCCAAGCCATTCTTTTTTGGAGGCAAGAAATAATATGGATACCAAGGAATCAAAAAAGAATCCAGAAAAGGTCATGAATCGCCGTAATTTCATCTCAGCGACGAGTGCCATTGCCGCGGGACTTTGCCTGCCCGGGATGGCCGGATGTAGCAAAAAGGCCTTCGACAAAATGTTGCGCAAACATTTTCTTGAACTCTCTCCACAACAAGTGCAAGAAATGCTCCGCGATTTAGAAAAAGAGAACGAGGAAAAATACTCTAAACCAGGGATCATTGAAGCAACTCCGGCGATGAAAGGTGTTAATTTTGCCTACGCCCTGGATATTTCACGCTGTATTGGGTGTCGCCGTTGTGTGCATGCCTGTGTGCAAGAGAACAATCAATCGCGCGATCCTATGATCGAATGGATTCGGGTTCTGGAATTCAAAAAAGAGAGCGGGATCGACTTTGCCGAGGCGGACCCATATTATTGCTCTCCCGCAAGTGTCCATGGTGATGAGAGGACCCCTGAAGAACAGAAGGCCCATCCACCTGCGCCCTATGTGGCCAAAATCGATGCTACACAAATGGCCATCCTCAAAAATCCCAACTCTCAATATCCGCTCTACCGACCACCAACCATGGCACCGGCCGACAGTCCATGCTCGGTGCCACGACCAGGACATTTTTATGTTCCGGTCGCCTGCCAGCAGTGTGAGGACCCACCTTGCGTAAAAGTTTGTCCTGCCAAGGCCACCTGGAAGGAAGAAGATGGTATTGTGGTTATTGATTATGATTGGTGCATTGGTTGCCGTTATTGTATGGGTGCATGTCCTTACGGTGCCCGCCATTTTAACTGGTCGGAACCGGTGTTACCAAGCGAAGAACTTAATCCAAAAATGCATTACCTCGGCAATCGCCCGCGCATGAAGGGCGTTGTGGAAAAATGTACCTTTTGTATTCACCGTACACGCAAAGGACTCTATCCGGCATGTGTCGATATCTGCCCGGTAGGATCGCGAAAATTTGGAAACCTTCTCGACCCTCACAGCGAAATACGTTACATATTGGAACATAAGCGGGTTTTAATTCTGAAAAATGAGTTGGCCACCCGGCCTAAATTTTTCTATTTCTACGGCATCTAGAAAGGGGATTTCATGGGACTCATCGATTTTATTAAAGCGACGGTTAAGGTCTGGCTCAAGGGTGATCGATATTACTGGGCCTGGATAGTATTCCTGGGCATTTTGATTATTTCTGGTTTTTCTGCCTATATCAATCAGCTGAATGATGGATTGGTTCTCACGAATATGCGTGACCCCATCTCTTGGGGTTTTTATATCGGCAACTTTACCTTCCTTGTCGGTGTTGCCGCTGCGGCCGTCTTGCTCGTCATTCCTGCCTATATTTATAACTGGGGACCGATCAAGGAAGTGGTACTCTTGGGCGAGCTGTTGGCGATTAGTGCTATTGTGATGTGCTTTCTATTTGTCACGGTGGATATTGGTCGCCCCGATAGAGTCATGCACATCATGCCGATTGTGGGAACTTTAAATTTCCCCATGTCTCTTTTGGCCTGGGATATTCTGGTGCTGAACTTGTACTTTATACTCAACCTTGTGATTGCGGTCTACATCATTTACATGGGATTCAAAGGCAAACATTACAACAAGAAAATTCTGATTCCACTCGTCCTGCTTTCTATCCCATCTGCGGTATCAATTCATACTGTCACGGCTTTCCTCTATAACGGAATTGCTGCGCGCCCATTTTGGAATGCTTCAATTCTGGCCCCGCGATTTCTGGCATCTGCCTTTTGTTCTGGGCCAGCGGTGTTGCTCATTCTCTTTCAGATTTTGCGTAAAACTGAAGGTCTCAAAATAAAGGATGCCGCCCTTCATAAAGTCGCTGAGTTGATGGCGTACGCTATGAGTATCAACTTGTTTCTTTTGGGTGCTGAGGTGTTTAAGGAGTACTATTCCAATACTGAACATCTGATCTTCACTAAGGTTCTTTTTTCTTCTGTGCATGGAAAAACTGAAGTTCATTACTTTATGTGGCCGGCCTTAGCTTGCGGTATAATTTCCTTCTTCTTGTTTCTAATTCCAAAAACGAGACAAAATGTTTACACCATGAACCTAGGCTGTATTCTAATTTTCTTTGGCGTTTATATTGAAAAGGGCATGGGACTCGTTATTCCTGGATTAACCCCAGACACTTTGGGTGAGATCTACCAATACGCACCAAGCTTTACCGAGTATCGCGTGGCTTCGGGCATTTTTGCCATCGGCTTTCTTGTGTTCACCCTGCTGGTGAAAATGGCTGTCCCATTTACGATGCGAGAGTTGGGTGGTGAAAATACCGGCGAGCAATCACACGCAGCACACTGAATCTCCTAACTACGGAACGCCTACTTACCTGAGAGTGACAATGTTTCGTGTCACTTTTTGGGGATACTCTGTAGAATCCCAGCAAATTTGTCGAGGGAGCGCAAAAGGCTTTTAACTCCGCGTGATCACTCTGAAATCACCCAAAAGTATGGGATCCGATTTGCGCCAAAAAGTCTTAAGGATTAGGATGTTGCTACTTCGTTTTGTCTTTTCAGATGTGATGCAGGACGTACGTTGTTGTAGCATGTAAGCCATAAATCAAAGATCTGAAAAACACCGGACTCCCATGATTGTTTAAGTGTGCTTTAGAGTTTCGCTTTAAAGTAAGGTTTCTGCCTCTTCACTTAGACGCTTGGAATGCCGTCCCTATAAGGACACGGCCATGGTTTTTTTGGATTGCATGAAGTCTTCCGTAAGGAACAGCTTCATTTTGGTTCTGGTTTTGGTTGGTACTTTAGGTCTCTCAGGCTGTAACCAAGAAGAGTTCTATGAAAAGGAATATCTGGAACCACTCGGTAAGCCGACTCAGGACTTAGAAAATTCTGATCTCGCTTCTGATTTCACTGCCGACGATAAGGCCGCACTGGCCAATGCCCAGTCGGGATCGGGTTCTCCCGATTCTTTGGGCGACTCTGGTTCAAATTTGGGTGGTTCTGGCACCTCCGGAGATCTTAATCAAAGCGGCGGTAACAATTCATCCGGATCGGGATCTTCTATTGATTCTTCGGGTTCAGGTAGTTCAATTGGTTCCAGCGGTTCTGGCAGTGGTGCCTCATGCACCCCCTCCGCCATCGTCGACCGTCACACCCAAAATACCGAGCAAGTCGGTAAAGTGGACATCTTGTGGGTGATGGACAACTCAGGCTCCATGGGTAACGAGCAAGATGCTTTGGCCCGCAACTTTGATGCTTTCATCAATGGTTTTCTAGCAAAAGGCATAGACTTCCGCATGGCCATTACCACTACTGACGCAAGCAGTAGATCCCGTGATGGCCGTCTGATTGGTCGAGTTCTGACCTCGGCCGACGCCCTCGCCAACGAAGTCGCGTTCAAAAACGACTTCAAAACCTATATTAGGGTTGGTACCGGGGGAAGCGGAATTGAAAAAGGGTTGCACAGTTCCCTCACCTTCCTCGCCGTCAATGGCGGGATCTTTCTTCGTCCAGATGCCAAACTTGTCATCGTCTATGTCTCTGATGAAGAAGATCAGTCACCTGAAAGCGTCAACGCACTTCTTGCAGGTATCAAGGGCTTCAAAGGCACCGTTGCCGGTGTTCGC
>CAYHRT010000006.1:28093-38079 GCA_964359085.1 uncultured Bdellovibrio sp.
GTTCGCGCCTACTAGATTGTAACAACCGAACTCATCGGCAATCAGTGGGAAACAATCGGCAATCGCTACATGAACCTTTCAAATCAAACCGCAGGCATCGTCAGTAGTATCCACGAAGATTTCTTTCAGATTTTAACAAACATTGGCGATAGAATTCTGGACTTATTAGAAAACTTCGCCACCTCCAAAGATCCAATCAGTGGTTCGCTCAATGTCTCGATTAATGGAGTTGTTCAAAATCAAGGATGGTCCTTTGATACTGCTGATAGATTGGTGAAATTTGAAAGCAATTACGTTCCTGCGCCTGGGGCCCAAATTGAAATTAACTACCAGGCATGTCAGCAGGGAGTTAGTCCATGAAGTATCTCATTCTCGCCTGTTCCTTCTTCCTCGCCGTAGGGTCTCGCTCATCTGAGCGAGACCTTTACGACTTTAGGTGGCTTGATCAGGATAAAAAAGTTTACGTTCTTCAGAACAAAGAATATGTCAAAAAAAACTCACTGTATGGAGACTTTTCCCTGCTAAAAGGCATAAGCTCCGACTATCAGGATACCAGCGGATTTCAACTTCGCTCGGGATATTATTTCAGTGAAGAATGGGCCTTCGAACTTTCCTTTACGGATTACAACAATAAAAACAATACGACCTTTGACAATCTTCAGCGCATCAACGGAGTTGTACCCTTCATGCGAAAGATCGAGCAAAGCTATGGTGGTGCCATTATCTGGGCCCCGTTTTATGGCAAGATTAACACTTTTAATAAAATTTTCTACTTTGATTGGTACTTCGGGCTCGGTGCTCTCGGCATCAAGGCCAATAGTAATGCCGATAGTGCAGCCAATCCCAATTCCAATGCTTTTAGCGATGAAGAGTTTGTCGGGGCCCTGGCCAAAAGCGGAATAAAATTTCACGTAAATCGTAATTGGCATCTCGGCATCGAGCTGCAAAATACTTACTACAAGGCCAAAGGTCCAATTCCAGGTAGACCGAAAAAACTTAATACGAACACCGATGTCCTTTTAGGAATTGGTTTTTCATTTTGAAAGGCAAGGAAAGGAGAGTGCTGTGAGCAAATCTTTGATTTTTATTCTTTTGTTTTTCAGCGTTAATGCTGATGCAGAGATTGGCACGGCCTTCGATCTCTATATTTCGAACAAAGCGCAGAAACATGAATGGATTGCCTATGAAATGATGACCTCACAACATTTTTTTGTAGCATCCATCTTTGCCAAGCGACATATCTTGAGTAGGGGCGAGCACTCCACTATTTTTGAAGAATCGCTTGAAACAATTGCTACCAAAGCAGGAATTGAAGCACTCAGTGATTTACCGGATGACGTCATGATCAAAACCACCGGGGCCACGATGAATTTAATCTTAGGGCTGCGCCGTTTTCGTGAAAAGAACTACCAAGCGGCGATTGATATTCTCAAAGATCTTTCACCCTTTAGCCGCTTTTACCCTGAGGCCCAGATGATCATTGGCCCTTCGCTTTATTTATTAGGTCGTTCAGAAGATAAAGTATCGCAGGCCTACCATAGCTGCGCCCAATCTGCAGAAAAAATGACAAACAATGCTTCACATGAAAAATTACGACGCTATTACGAATTGATTCGTGAAAATTGTTTAATTCACATGGCAAGACAATCCTACGCAAAAAAGAAATACAATGATTCTACTTATGGGTATGAGAAAATTGATAAACAAAGCTATCGTTGGCCTTACATACTACTCGAAAGGGCGTGGGCCAGCTTTAATGTCAACGACTACAATCGTGCTCTTGGGCTGGTCGCCACTTATGGTTCACCACTTTTGGAAAGTTATTTCTTTCCCGAAGCAGAAGTTGTGAAGGCCCTCTCCTACCATCACCTCTGCCTCTATGACGACTCCCTCAACGTGATCGACAATTTCTATCAAAACTACAAACCAAAAAGTGAATCTCTCGAAAAGGTTATCAAGGATAACAAAAATAACCTCGATTTTTTTCTTAATTTGATGTTTGAGGAACGAAGCGAACGGGAAAAAGTCGGACCATACGTTGCTGGATTGGCGATTCAAATTCGTAAAGAAGTTAAATTCAATTTAGATTTAATCACTCTTCGCCGGGCCGAAGAAGAATTATTATCTGTCTTGAAGTGGCCTGAACATCCCATGAAAAAAGATGTGACCTACGAGATAATGGGCATGATCGCTCATCTAAAAAAGAAAATGAACTTCTACGTGATGGAGCGGATGGTGAGTTTTGTGAATGAAATACATCGTGCGAGCTACGAATTATTTAACATCAAACTGGATATTCTCACTAAAAAAAGAAATCTCATTTATAAGGGAGAAAAATTAGTCGCCGATCGGGCACGCGGTGAGGTTAGACATGTGCGACGTCGAAGTGACCAGCATTTCTATGAATTCATCGGCGAATTCTGGGCGGATGAATTGGGAGAATATTCCTTTGGTCTCAAAAGCAATTGTGAAACACTCCAAAACCGCACTAGCAATAACTCAGGGGCCCAACCGTGAAAATACTTATCGTCCTTTTATTTTTATTTTTTTGCCAGACCAGCATGGCGAGAGAATCTAAGAAGCAAGCGCAAGATCAAGGCCAAATAAATTATCAGTATAAAAAATATGAGCGCTTTGACTTAGGAGATCTTGAGGTCCAAGGGAACTTGATTGCACCAGGTGATCTCTCAGTAAAAGCGCAAGGGGCCAATCTCATGGATCGCAATCTCTACAACCGGTCTGATTTTAATAAAGAAATGCGTAGCGATGTTCTTGATTTAAGGTAGGGATCTGATCTTTCCTTTCATGCCAGACAGTTTTACTCAAGTTAGCCAAGTTATGATCCGATAGTTTTGTTCAGATAGGAGAAAATGCTTATGGGCCCAGAAACTGTTGCACCAGTGGCAACTCATGCCAATTTTTTCTTTGAGGTGGTCGCCTTCTTCAATGATGGCGGAATTTTCATGTACGTCATTTTGGCCATTTGGATTTTAGGCCTGGTGATCGTGGCGGAGAGATTTAAGGCATTTTATGCTTGGGATGTTGATGGGCCGACACTTATGGATATGGTGAAGCGCAACGTTCTCATGAACGAAGTCCAAAAGGCCATTCAAGCATGCTCAAATTCCAAATCACTCCTGGCCTATGTCTTGAAAAGTGGCCTTAAGCGTGCCAATCAAAACAAAGAACAAATTCAAGATGCAGTTGAATCCAGTATTTTGGAAGTGTCGCCAAAACTGGAAAAACGTATGGGGCAATTGGCCTTGTGTTCAAATATTTCTACTCTCTTTGGGTTGCTCGGCACCATACAGGGTCTGATTCAATCTTTCGGTGCGGTTGCCAATGCCGATCCCGCCAGTAAGGCCAAATTGTTGGCCATCGGCATTTCGGTCGCTATGAATACCACGGCCTTAGGACTTTTATCAGCCATCACACTACTGGTGGCCCATCAAACCTTAGTGTCTAAGGGAGAGAAGATCCAGGCCGAGGTTGATGAGTTCTCATCTAAGCTGGTGGATCTTCTTGGTACAAAAAAACATCTCCCCATTACACAATCCTCTAATCCTTCGGACTCTAAAGCCAGTGAAACCAGTGAACCCAATGAAGAAACAAGTTCCGCTGCGTAATTGTGAGGGAATGTCATGCGTGCTCCAAGAAAAAAAATGGCTGTTCCCAAACTGAATTTGGTGCCAATCATGGATTCAGTTTTCATTTTTATTTTCTTTTTGCTTTTATCAGCTCAATTTGTCGATATTCATGAGATCCAGGGCGATGCTCCTGTGGTTGCCACCTATGAAGATTCCAAACATAAAAAAGAACCGCTCAATCTGGTCTTGGAAATTGCCAATGATACCATTGATATCAAAATTGGTCTGGATGGGCGTTCCTATAAAAAAATACCCTTTGATGATCGACTCTCCCAACTGCATACGGTCCTAACAGAATTAAAGGCCAAGAATATTGATGAAGATTCAGTTATTTTAAAACCCGCCAAGGCCCTGCCCTATGGCAAGCTGGTGGCCATTATGGATTCTATCCGGACTGTCAGTAAAGATGTGGGAGAAATTACTGGTACCAATACCAAAGGAGAGGTTATCAAAACGAAGGCCCTGTTTCCTCAACTTATATTTGAGACAGTGATTTGATATGAGTAGCTTTGCAAAAAAAATAAAACTTCGCCGCAGAAAAAAAATACCCACAGAATTGGATATCACTTCTCTTTTAGACATTTTGACTATCCTCTTAGTTTTCTTGTTACGAAGCTATAATGCCACTGATTTAAAACTTGATGTCGCGCAAGGGGTGACTCTTCCGAGCGCCGAAAGTCAGAATTTAGGTTCCTATGCTATTGTTCTCCAGGTTAATAAGAATAGAGAATTATTTTTTAACAATCAACTCGTGACGAAGCTGGATGCTTCCGGCAACGGCGCTCAAACGATTGAAAAACTCTTGGCCGAGGAAGCTGAACATCAGCGGAAAGAAATTTCCCGGCAACCGGCTTCCCAGACCACGGCCTTAAAAATTAATTTAGTCTTCGACAAAGATCTTCCCTACGAGGTTGTAGGCAATGTCCTGCACTATGCCGCCAGCAGCGGCCATAGCAAATTTAAATTCATTGTTCAGGGAAAAGGACAATGAAACAGCACCAATCCTTCCTTTTCATAATACTCTCGATCCTCTCGGCCTCCCTGTGCCAGGTCGGAATCGCCACCGAAGGGCCAAGCAATCGCTGGGAACAATTGTATCAGTTAGTTAACGAAGAAATACAAACCATAGAAACGGTGGGTGGGAAACGTGGTTCAGACCTCGAATATCGTCTATTCCAACTCTATTCAGAACGCCTGGGGCTCATTAAAGAAAAAGAAAATGCCGCATTCCTGGGTGCACCCATGGCAGATCGCGCGAAACGAAGCGCGAAACGAAGCAAAGATAGCTACTTCACAGAATCACTGCAAATTTACCAAAAAGTGAAATCTTTTGGGTTGAACATCATCACCGATTACCCCAAGCATGCTGAGATAGGGACCATCTATTTCACCCTTGCCACTAACTCACGAGACTTTGGAAAAGATAGAATGACTGAGTTCTATTTTATAAAAGCACGCCAGCACGTATTGCCTTCATCCCAACTTGCCCATTCTATCCATGTGGGATTGGCGGAACACTATTACAACGAAAAAGATTTCAAGAAGGCCACAACGATTTATCACACCGTCGTAAAAAATGATAAAGATGAATGGTTGGCAAAACATTATTTCAACCTGGCCTGGTGCAATCTCAAATCAAAACAGTTCGATACTGCGATCAACAACCTCATTGTGGCCTTCAATTTAGGGAAACCAAAGAGAAGTCCCGACATTTCATATATTTCGGTAGCAGACCAAGTGCTGGTCGCCATGTCGATTTTCTACGTCATGGCCAAGAGAGGTGCTGAAGGCGTCCAATTTTTTGCCAGGGAAGTGGCAGAACCTACAACCTATCTTCTCAAACTCGCACATTCAGCGGCTGAAAATGGTCAGTTTAAAGAGGCCAGAGTGGCCTTGAATGTGGCACTAAAAAAAGAGAGAGATCCGGCCAAGCTGGCCCAAATTCGCCTGAAGGAATTAGAAATTTACCGCAGCTTCAAACAAGAAGATCTCTTTTTTGAAGCCGCGCAAGCATTCTGGATCTTGGGCAAGAACGGAACTTTATCCATCGACTTAAAAAATGAATATATTGATAAAACAAAATCCCTGGCCGGGCAGTATCAAATGCAATTGAGCAAGCATTTCCAACACGATAAAAAGATCAATGAAATGCAACTTTCTCGCGTCCTTGAATATTTCAAAATGATCGCTGATCTCTCTCCATCTGAAGCAAGCTCATATGCCTATTATTCAGGGGAAACCCTCTTTATCTTGAAACGCTATGAACGTTCTGCCCAATACTATGAAAAGGCCATTCGTCAGCAAACGGCAGATGTGGCCGCCGATTTAAATCTGCTCAAGAAGATATTAAATTCTTTTTTTGCTGCTATCAGTGAGGATACTTTTCCCAAAAGTAAATGGCGAAAAATGGCTTATTTAGGTTATGAAAATTTGTTGGCCTTTTATCCAAAAGAAGACAAAGCTCCCTGGGCCTATCGAGAACTTTTTGCCCTCTACTTGCAAGATGGACGAGCAACGGAAGCAGAAAAAATTCTCAAAACCTATCAACTCAATTTCCCGAAGGATCTCGATTCACAAAAAAAACAATTTTTATCCATCTTAGATCATTATATTAAGAGTAAAAATATTACGGAGATTAATCGTCTTATTGCGCTCATGCCTAAGCCCCCTTTCTCATTTGCAGTGGCCGAGACAGAAAAAGCTATGGGCATCTTGGGAAATATTTTATTTGAGCAATTTATTGTGCTTGAAAAGCAAAATAAATTTAATGATGCGGCCAACGGTCTGGCAAAACTCGCCAGTCAGCAGATTTTCCCTGTGGCGGTTCGGGCCAAAGCTGCTTACAACGCATCACTTATTTATTTGAATAAGATGGAGGGGGCCAAAGCGGCACAGTTGGCCATAACTGCTCTCACTCTCATGCCAGAAAAAGAATACAACATTTATCTCCCCAAATTTCAAAAGATGACTTTCCTACTCGCCTATGGTCAATTTCTTGAGCAGGGACTCGAATTGGGAGCACAAATTATAAAAGTGGTGGCCAAAATTCCATCCTATGGTGACCTACTTCAAGAAATGACCGTGGGGATGATTGACTGGAACTTGGCCCTCCATCATTTTGAGGAAGCGGAAACCTTGGCCACCCGCGAATATGATGAGAAGGCCGATCTACTCATCGCGAACACCTATCGCTATCTCAACTATCAGTCTGAGTATTTACAGTTTGTAAAAAAATTAATTCAGCATCAACATTTGTCACGCCTAAAACAGAAACGGGAAATTCTCGATCATGTCCTTAGCATTCACCTTGATCCATTCCCCAAGATTACCACCACCAGCGCGATGGCCTTGGCAGTTTTAGAAGAAAGTCTCGCTGCCCTTGTTTCTTTTCCTGAGATAGTTTCATCCTACCGACAGGCCCTAACCCAACATACCCAGTTTAAAAAACTTTATGCTGAACTTGAGGTTCCCTTTGTTTTGAAACTAGGGCCCTATCTCGCTCCTTTCAATCAGGATTTATTTAACAGAAATTTATCTGATGGTCTGGGACGCCTCAAAGATTTAACAAGTAAAATCGAGGTTTTTCTTAAGAATAATAATCCCCATTACACTCTTTATCTGACTTCTCAACTTGCAACAATATATCTAAACAATGCCGCCGTGATTGCCGCCTTAAATCCCACGACCAGTCCCATAGAATTTCAACGAGCTTTCCAGAAAGAGATGAAAAATTTATCCAACATGATTGAGGCAAAAGGACAAGTCTATTTCAAATCATTCAAAAAGTTGCGTACCATTGGGTTTTATGCCGGTAATCTTAAGAATGCCGTAGAGCATTCCAGGGCCCCAGCATCACGCATGACAGATTAACTGTTTTGGTGGATTAGGATTAGGATTAGGATTAGGATTATGAAGAATGCGCGAATTTATTTACTGGTGTGCTTGCTTATTATGAGCTGTGCCCATCAGTCTCAGATTAATACGCAAATACCGGAAGCTAAAGTTGAAGGAACTGAAATTGATTGCCGTTTGGGTGAAATAGATAAAGGTTTTAACAAACTCCAGACCATGTACAAAGACAATGAAATGAAAAGCTCTTACTGGTTGACTCTAGGCAATTGCTCCATTCTAAAAATGGATTTTGATCGTGCCTACTATTTCTTTAAAATTGCTTTAACCAAAACGAAAGACAAACAAGAAGAGGCCCGTGTTTATAATAACCTGGGAGTACTCTTGTGGAAAAAGAACAACCACAAAGATGCGGTAGAACATTTCTTGGAGGCAAAAAAAAGAGGAACACTGCTTTCTCCTATTTTTAATTTGTGCAGTCTCTATGTCTCCCAAGGGCAATTGGCTTTAGCGCAAGGGCTTATTTCAGAGGCCCCAAAAGAACTTGGTCGTGATCCTGAATGGAAAATGCTGACGGATATAGTTAAAGGACAATAGATATTATGTTACTTCGTTGCAAAAAAGATGACGCTCTCGAAACCAAGGTCCAAGTAGTCCTGAAGGGCGTTTCTTATAAGGATGGCAAGGCGGTTCACGAATTTGTCTTTAACAAGAAAAAACTTCTCATCGGAAGTTCCCCTCAAGCTGACATTCGCCTAGAAGATCCATCTATCAGTTTTTACCATGCGGTCATTATATTGGAGGTGGATAACAAGCACGAGGCCACAGGTAACTTGATTGACCTGCACTCTCAGAATGGGTGCTACATCTCGGGCGAAAAAACCCATAATGGCCATTTTCATAGTGGAGATCGTCTGCAGTTTGGCATGGTCGAGTTTTATATTGAGGAAACTGTTGGCCAGCACCTTGAAGATCAAGATGCTGGTCTAGTACAAGTCTTAAATCAAACCATTGTCGAACGGAAACCTGTTGAATTACGTCCTATGCATGGCCTACAGATTATTGATGGTGAATATGCCGATATCATCTTTGATGAATCTTCTTATCGCCCATGTCAAGAGCTTCCCATTATTGAAAATCCGCTCGATATTAAGCATCTGTTCATCGAAGCCAATGATGGTGTTACGGCCGAAGATAAAAATATCCTAAATATTTTTAAAAAATGCCAACATAGTGTTCTTGAGGTCACCGTCGTTAGTTCTCAATGTATTCTTTCGATAGATTATTTTCCTCTAAAGATTGGCAAAATCATTTTAAGTCACAAAAAGAAGGGTGCCCAATATCTTGTTCCCGGTACTCTTGACGAATACTCCGACGATCTTCTCCTTGCCCATGTTAAAAAGGGAGAAGTGATTCTGCATGAACTGCATGAACATGATTTTAATATTGTCAAAGGAGAAACTGCCAGTGCCATGGGGTACAAACTCTCGCATGAAGATTTAGTCGTTTATTCAAAGAAATCTGTTCAAATTTTCATCCGTCTGACAACTGCTCCCGACAAAATCACCCCTCCCCCATTTTTTGGTCGTGACTCACGTTTCAAAAGACAAGCCGCCAAATTTTTTGCTATAGGCATGGGTCTCTCCTTGCTGATGCTCTTGGTGCGACCACCAGAACAAGTGGTGGAAGAGAAAATTGCCGTGGTCTATAAACGCGCAATGAAACCTGCCGATGCACAAATGCTTGCTCGCAACAGTAATGTTAGCGCCGATCAAGGCAACAAAAGTATCGATCAGGCAAAACCTGAAAATAGCGTGAGTAAAGACGGACATCCTAAAGAAGCCAATGTGGCCCAGTCCAAACCTAAGGCCAATGAAAAACGCCCCCAAACAGGCAAAGTCCAGGCGCAATCTCCTATCCCAACTTATAAACTAGAAATTAGTGGAGGACTCAGTTCATTTCTCAATTCAAAATCAAATGTTGCAGAGGATATCAAGGCAGCACAGAACGGAAATACAATCAATCATAACTCTGGTGGAAACAGCAGTACCACCATGGCGCTTGGCAAGGCCTCGGCAGAAATAGGTAATTTTGGCAGTGATGCCTTTGGTACGGCGAAAGGTAGCTCGGGCACCAAAGGGCTGACCAATAAAAATGGGAGTGACCTTCTTTATGTAGAACCAAAAACAGTCGTGCTTGGGTCCATGGACCCGGATCTTTTGCGCAAGATTTTACAAGAGTATTTGCCACAATTTCGTCATTGTTATCAACAAGAATTGGCACAAAATAACGAGGATATTAAGGGTGTAGTTGATCTGCTCTTTCGGATTGGGGAGAATGGAAAGGTGGCATCTACCGATATCAAGGCCCACGATTCGCGCTTTTCTAAAAATGGCCGAGATTGTATGGCCCAGGTACTCAAACTGATCGACTTCCCCAAGCCAAAGGGTGGTGGTGTCGTAGATGTCCGCCAACCCCTCAATTTTTTTG
>CAYHRT010000007.1:0-35353 GCA_964359085.1 uncultured Bdellovibrio sp.
CTCTCGTACTCCTCCGGACATCGAATAAAGATTTTTGTATCCAATTTTTTGCAGAGACTCACCTGCAAGCGCAGAGCGAAAACCACCTCCGCAGTAGAGAACTATTTTTTTGTTCTGATCGGGACATTGGACTTCAATATCTCTTTCAATGATCCCTTTGCCCAAATGGCAAGCACCGGGTAAATGTCCTTCATTCCACTCACTTTCCTCTCGTACATCGATGAGCAGAAAATCCATCGTCCCTTTTGAAAGAGCATTCTCAACTTCCTGGCAAGAAATCTCGCGCACAACCTTTTGTGCGATCGCCACAAGATTTAAAAATTGGGGAGAATGCCTCATCAATGTTCCTTGAAAACAGATAGAAATGTATCGTAGACCCAGTTCTGCAAATGAACTACAGAAAATTTTATCAAATGCCGCTCTGCGTATATCGCGCCATAAATTTTTACTATAAAAGCCTTCCTTTAGAAATTAATTAAGTGAGGTTTTCCTATGATTCGCAATATCCTGCTCTTCCTGCTCATTCTTCCAACTGCCGCCATGGCCGATCTATGGTGTGCTCAAAGCTACCGCTACGAAAACTTTTCCCTCGGCGTGGCCCAGGGGTACCGCGGTGGTGTGGCACGCCCCAAGATCCTAGATGAAATGTGTTTCCGTTTGGGTGTGCAATATGGTCAAGAAATCAAAAAGAATGAGGCCAATAATTCACGCTGCGATTCTGCATTTAATGACGGAATTGAGGAAGGCCTGCGCGGAACCATGGGTTCCCACTCACCCGATAGCTTCACCTGCTTTCAAGCAGGCAATCAATACGGCCTCGCTCGCCTTTCGCTCTTGGCCCGCGCTGGCAATGTTGAAGAAGTTGGGCCTGATTGCGTCCAGGCCTATCTGCAAGGTAAAAAGGATGGCCTCAATAATCGCGTGGCCACCCTGCCTTCCGAAGATAAAGAACGCACCTGTTACCTCACTGGACATAGCGACGCCACCTTCTTTGGCGGAATCCTCTAACAGGTTAATGATGAAAAAATTAGCGTTCTACAC
The DNA here is from genome assembly GCA_964359085.1 of uncultured Bdellovibrio sp. Taxonomy (GTDB): domain Bacteria; phylum Bdellovibrionota; class Bacteriovoracia; order Bacteriovoracales; family Bacteriovoracaceae; genus GWA2-49-15. Next base: position 1,042 of record CAYHRT010000007.1, read on the forward strand.
TATCAGTATCTGACGTACCATCACCCGTCCCGACTCCAGAAGTGGCGGCCACCATATTAATACTCTGATCATTGAGGCAGGCTAGCAGTTGTCCGTTACTTGGTTCACTGCTATTGCCACTAGAACTTGAACCCAAGAGAGCACACCCACACACCGCCGTCACCTCTAGCGGACTGGCGGCGGATTGCTCAGCGGAGGTGGCCTGATTACAAGTAGCGCGCACATAACATAATTGCCCTGGGCAGGCACTTGCCCCACTACCGGAACCTAGATTTTCTCCCAAGCTTCCGTGTTCTTGATGAGTACAGCTTCCATCAACTGTTCTTCGTACGTTCTCCTGTCGACCGAATTCAATAGCGGCCAAACGCTCGCGTAAATCACCACAAACACTATTGGTGGCATTGCGGGCTTGACGACAGAATTCCTCCACAGAATTGGCAAATCTTTCAAAGGCGGCCGCCTTGGCCGGATCATTTTTAATGCCTTCGACAATGGCCTGTAAATTGGGTAGCGAGGCGGTCAAACAACGTTCCACAATATTATCCCGAGCACTAACGACACACATACCATGAGAGGCCTCAGAGGCAGGAACTGGTCTTACTTGCACAGAAGATGCCCCGGTCGCTGCTGCGGCTGCCCCTAAACCCGTTCCAGTATGGGTTTGCGTACTGGCCCCGAACAACACAGGATTACAGCGATAAACATTACTGCCGCCACCACAACTATGATAGCTCATGGGATCATCCGAATTCTCGCGAGTTTGATTTTGATTGCGAAAGGGAGGTTCACAGCTAGCACCTACCCCTGAACCATTGGTAGAAGTCGGCCAACCACCCCAAAAACAAGTGTAATTATTGCTGGGGACAGATTCCTGAGCGTAGGCCATATCCAATAAGACTCGGCCCCAATTACTATACTTGTCATCGTCTTTATTAAGGATTTTATAATCCCCCCTGGCGTGCACTTGTTGATCAACACCCTGGATAAAATACATGTACGCCAAGACCAAATTTTCAATCGCGGGTTTCTTAAGTTTAGAAATGTTATTGAGTCCATAGGGCAACTGGGAAAAAGCAAACTGATCTGGTTTAAGCGGCACCCGGACAGTCAGATTTTTAACTTTCTCCAATTTAATTTTTTTAGAAATTTTACTTTTTTGAATCACGTGCGTTTTGCCATAACGATCTATAATGGAAACCACTTTATCATCATAAGATTTGACTTTCCCAGTGATTACCGCATCCTTCAATAATAGAGCAAATGCGGGAAAAGAAAAAACAGCCAGAAGACTTAAACATACTATTGATTTCATAAATTTTCTCCTTCTACTTCTACTTACGGGCATCTACTCGATCCAAATTGTTCTCCGAAGCGATTCCCTCCAGTTGAAACGGTACAGGTGCATATTCCATTTGCATCGGGCGCACCACAACGACTCAGGCATATCTGAGCGTGGGGCAGCCAAACTGATCTTGAAAGCAAACGGCAACGTACCTCGTTTAATCGAGAATCTTCTTGTTGCCTCCTTTGAGATTCTCTTCGCGAGTCAAGAAGTGCTAAACATCCGGCAAGATTGCGTTTAATAATACGGCTCCCGCGAGAAACCAATTCACCACAATGGCAACCCTGAGGGGTATTGTCTCTTTCCGGATGGCGGCGGTCGCAGGCCAAAATGGCGCTGGAAGAAGTGGATTCATTGGCAAGAGAACATCTGGCTTCAGCATTGATGGTCGCAGGACAACTGGTGCTATTTTTAGGAATTAAACACTTCACCATCCGCACGGGATCACTCGGGCGATCTGGATTATTGGCGGGGCCAATGCAGATCTCATAATCGATGTTGCCGCAGAGCTGATGGGACTCGCTGGAAAATACTTGAGAGGCAGGCAAGACTTGCGGTGCCCCTGACATCCACCGATACCCATACAGCGGATCATTCTGGGCCACCACCAGTGTCGGTAAAAAAACCACCAGCATCATCACATAAATTTTTTCCATTCCACATCACACCTGTTATGAAATTAATTATAAATTATATTATCTTTGTAGGCCGCCAACAAAAAGTCGATTTCAATAAAACTTTTTCCCCACTGACAAAGATCGGTTTCCCGCCAATTATTGTCTTGTGCCACTCCCACTGCCACCACGCCAGGATTTCCCCCCAACTTTTCACAAAGTCGAAAGTATGGATTGCTAAATTGAGTATTCTGGATTGTAACCATGGTGCGCTCTGCAGTTGCCAGCATACGACATTTTGAATCCTTGCAGTCCGTGCTTACAAAATTTATTTTTTGGGTTACAGGATTGGTCAGAAAACAAGCGGCCCTGGTTTCCTGAATTAATTTTTTATGCTTCCAATATTTCATCTTTATATTGGAGCATTGAGGGGCCTCCTCGCCGGCCACAACAAGACCACCCAATATTCCCCACATTAACAGCGTTAATGGCCAATTAATCAAGCCAAGCAGCTTCATATACGCCTCTTCCTAATTGTCGTTCTGGCACCCAAATCATGCCGGCCTCGCATGGATATGCATAATCAGCACAGCTGGGCCCATATGAATTTTTAATTAAATATTCACAATTCCCACTTTGGGCATTAAATCTTCGGCCAACCACGGTTGAGACGTGCATTCCGCTAAGTGGTGTCCACTGATTTCTTAAAATACTGGACTGATATGAAATACTGGCAATATTGCCCCGATTCAATTGTTCATCGAAAATCTCAAAATAATCATGGGATGAACCTTGTAAAACTGCATGTCGGACTTGCGGTTGTGGGTTAGGTCTCCGTCGTTGGCAGGCCGCCTGGGCAAAATCATTAAAGGCATTTTCTCTGGAAGTCAGATGCAGAATGTTCATAAATTCATAATAATCTAAGCCGGGAAAAAGATCGCGAATCAAGCGATTAGCAGGATTCTGGGCAAAATAACATTGACTCACTCCACGCGCAAAGGCCTCCCACCTATTTCGATTATAAGTCCAATGGCCACTATGCCCACCGCCCCCTAAAATATCGCCTCCCCATGTATCCCCGCTAGCAAAGTGTCTCTGGATATATTCATCATAAGTGGCCACCAGTTGCTCTAGTTCCCGGACAGCTTGAGCGATTCGATCTCCTTCCGGGCCATAACCTGAAGGTATCTCACTTTCTAAGCAATATCCCCGCGCAAAAGCGGCATCCAGGGCCATAAATGCTATACCACTATCCACTTCCACTTCAGAACTAACGAAAGGCCTTCGCAATCCTTGGACAGTTCCGGAAAAACTGTGGCGATTAAAACTATTGGCCACATCCGTGGCGGAAACCAATTCTCCGGTACGAAAAGAAATCAGATCAGCGGCAGCATAAGCATAACACCACCCCGTTTGGCCTTGATTTCTGACATGATCAATGGGGGGGCGGCGTAAATCGACAGCAGTGCAAGTTTGGGCCCGAGCAGTTTGCACGGTTGCCCCCCGTGTACGAAATTGCTCTATCTGCGTGGCCGAATAAGGGGAAGGGATAGTCTCTCCTAGAACTGTCTCGGTTGCCCGAATCATTTGCAGTTCAGCATCCGGTGAGCGATATTCTGAAATATGGGAAATCTGTTGCCATAAATTATTGATAAAATTCCTTCGACTGTCTCTTGCCAGCTCATTCACCATCGCCACCAATTCTTGACTGGCAGAATCGGGCAAATGAGGGCAGAGATTCCCCCTCCTGAACAATATCTCACCATTTAATCTCGCGCTGACATCTTCATAGCGCGCCTGCTCCCGAAGCTGATCCCATTTTTCTTCAAAGTAACGTCGATTTTCGCCACAAGCACTCAAACCCTGAGGGAGATTTTCAGCGACACGTGCCTGGGTGAAATTGGCAGAGAGGACCAATAGCATCAGCAGAAAAATTTTTTTAAGGCCTGACCAACTCATATAAAAGGCCAAACTTATTCTCCTAGTTTTTCTAACGATATCTGAGCAAGCTGCTCAAAGGTCTCCAATAATTTTTTTAGCTTTCGTTCATCATCGAGCTTCTTAGTTTCATTACTGGCCGAACCATCATATTCCCAGAAGTTTCCTTCCGTCAGACGCACTTTCTTTTTTTTGCTTCCAGGCATAATAATAGTCAGCGCACCCTTATGGGCATAAACGGCAACTTTTTCTTTACTGGCAAAGGCATAAACCGCCGTAGTCGGCTTGGCCTCCACCCCTCGAATAAAAAGATTACAGCGCGGCATTTTGAGTTGCAGATCGGATTCTCCAAATGACTTAGTCATATGCAGAAAAATTTTCCCTTCGATTAATCTCATTCCAACTTTTTGTGTTTTACGATCATTACCGGCCTTATCTTTCTTTTTCATTAGAGATTTTTCTATACTTACTTTTCCACCGACCACCCGAAAAACTATGTTTTGAAAAAGTCCTTCCGCATAAGAAGTTTCACCTCGAACCGCAATTATGCCTCCTACTTTTATCGGATAGTGTTGGCCAGCATTTAGCTTGTCTCCCTCGTAGTATGAATATCCGGAAATATTTATAATTTCCGAAATAGTCGCGCCTGAAACGTTCGTGCTAACCATAAAACATATTATTGCTATGAAGAGAATTTTTATAAAAATCATCGCGCTACTTCCACTTTTTTGTTTCTAGATTCTCAAGCGCCAGCACCCGTTGATGAAAAATGGCCAAATCCATATAAGATGCATCTTCAAATTGGCAAAGCCCCAGTTCATTATGGCCTTTATCAACGGCACGCACCACTTTTCCTCCAACCTGTTCACAGGCCAGCGAACCTTTGGTGAATCCTCGCAATCGCCTATCGTCTTCTCGTAATTGAACTTCTTGCAACGAGCGAAAGGCATGGCATTTTTTGTTTTTATTAAGGCAATTCTGAGAATAGACCGGTTGCCCGCTCTGATCCAAGACCATGGCGATGGCCTGCTCATCAACAAAAAGCGTCTCTAACTTTTGACCGGCCCAACTGTTGTAAACGAATACGCATACCAAAATCAAAAGAGAAATTTTCATAACAATCAATCCTATTCGTCGTGCAGATAATTAAAAGAATAAGTGTTTTGCATCACCACTTCGGCATCCATCCAAACATTCCCCCCTTCACAGTCGCTATTCCAAGGGGCGCTATACCAGTTACAACTCCTTCCCCAAGAATTGCGCAAGAGCAGTCGACAGCGTTGGGTGGTGGGATGCCGACGGCGAGCGATGATCGTGACGGCATGTGCGCCGCAGGCGTCTGGATCGGGCATTCCGATACCTGGTCTTGTGATAAAACGCGCCTCTGGACCCCGGTTAAAAATCCCAGCACAAAAATTAATGGCCGGAGGATCAACATTAGGTGGGCCTAGCCATCGGGATAATTCACGATAACCGGCCAAAGCATCGGTGACTGTTTCCGTTTGACAGGCCGGTATGGCGGGAGTGACCGGACGCATATTATTCCCTGTGCACATTTGATTGATAATTATGGCATAGATATCATTGGTTCGTTGCCGATAAATAGCGGCACTTAAAATGGCCATCTGAGCGGTATCATGCGTATTCAAAATACTTGCCCCCAAATGATGATTAATACAATGGGCAACATTGAGAGTGGTGGCGGCAAGAACATCTGATGTCTGATAGACCGCAAGGACCTCTAGGGGGGCAGTAAGCAATGAGGAATTGCTCTGAATTAACGGCGATCTCTGGGCATGCAAAGTCCGATGATAATTGGCGACCATGTCTCCAACTTGAGCAACCAGTAAACTCCATCCTCGACGCTTGGGGCCTGAGGTAATGCGATCAGCATTACAAGAACCACGTTCACGCACTAAGTCCACAATATGGCATACATTTCCACCATTAACTTCATGGAAAGTACCTTGCTGAAAAGGATTTATAAGACTGTGCTCTCTCAACATAATTGCTGCAGCAATTTCCGAAGTGTGATGGGTTCGAATATCATAATGATTAAAACGCCAACTATCAATCATGGCCGTGGCGGCATGAGCGTAACAAACGCCCAATGGATTTTGATCGGTGATTGGCATACTGTGAAGGGCGTCGCCTTGATCGCGCAGATCATAACTGGTACAACGATCGTTATCCCAATCAGGATTTAAGCTGGCCACAGGCCTCATCACACCGTTGTTTAATGAGGCCAAATCTTCTGCGGTAGGACAGCGGTCATTAAACATCCTCCTCATCGCAGGATCGCATCCTTGCGCATAAATGAAAGCGGGATAAGTGGCCAGGAATAAAAGGCCAACCCATAAAAGTTTCTTATGAAACATAGTCTTGCCCAAAACTAATTTAATAAATATTTTAGCAATTAAAAAAACGTACAGGGGAAAATTCGCCTGACATATTGTGGCATTAGAAATATTTTACTCGGACATTAAGCCACAACAAATCGTCTCTACGGCTTGCCGTGGGGTAAGAGTTTGTGAAACTCATCAAGAACCACCGGCGGTAGATCGATAACACGAATCACGTTCTGGCCAAAACGTCCGCCCAGGCCGCCCCACTGGCCTATTTTAATTTGAGACTCGGAAGGATTATCTAACTTAGAAACCATCACCACTTCACCCTCAAAAACGACTGTTTCTGTTTCGCTCAGCAAAGGATTTTCTTTGAGAATAAAATCGGTGCCACGCACACCGATCGCGGCAATTTTAGTATGAATGCCTTTACGACTACTGCCCTTTGAGCCAGGGTCTGAAATCCAACGGCACAAACCTTTCTCAAGAGTATAGATGACAGGGGCATCACCTGGCCGGTTGGCATTCTCAAGATTGAGCTCCATCGTCGAGTAAGAACCCAACACAATGGTACTCTGCCAGGTGGAGATATAAATCTTTAAAATAGATGACGGACCGGTGGCCACCACGCCATTGGAAGCCAGCTCCTGATTTACATTGATGCCTTGGCCAGCAAAGGTGGCCTTGCCTTTGAGATAAATAACCTTCCCGACAGGTGGGGCCGCCAAAGTTACTTGAATAAGAGAAAAAAGGACAATAAAGCACGTAACTGCACATATCCCCTTAACTGCTCTCAATTTAGGCCAGATTTGGCCGCGACTAGGAGGAGCGACCGAGGCGTGGTTTATCCACGCCGCAGGAAGGGACGACGCGGGAGCGGTCAAAGATGGCCAAAAGTGAGAGCAGTTACTAAAGCACAAAACGAGAATGTGCATGCTATTGCCCTAAAACATAAGCAAACATGAGGGGAGCAACAATGGTAGCATCGGATTCAATCACAAACATGGGCGTATCCATCGACAGCTTACCCCAGGTAATTTTCTCGGAGGGCCCGGCGCCAGAATAGGAACCGTAACTGGTTGTGGAATCACTGATTTGACAGAAATAGCCCCACTTGGGAACTTCACGTTCCAAATCTTGATGAAGCATAGGCACGACACAAATAGGAAAATCACCGGCTATTCCTCCACCTACCTGGAAAAATCCAATGGCGGACCTCACACTGACTTCAGAGTACCACTGCGCCAGACGAATCATCACGCGAATGCCATGCTCAACTGTTTCCACTTTCTTAATTCGACCATCGATGTTGGCAGCGGCATACATATTCCCCAAAGTCGAATCTTCCCAGCCGGGAGTAAAAATAGGAAGATTTTTTTCCATGGCGGCATAAAGCCAACTATTTTTCAGAGGCACCTGAAAACTTTTCTGCGTTTCAGGATCTTTCAAGACTTTCCAAAAAAATTGGTGAGGTGAAAGTATTTCTCCCTTCTGATCAGATTCTTTCCAGTATCTATTGATGATGGTTTCAATTCGACGCATGGCCGTTTCTTCGGGGATACAGGTATCCGTGACGCGATTAAAACCATGATCGTGAAGGTCTTGCTCATCTTGAGGAGATAAATTGCGCCAGTTGGGTACTCGCTTATAGTCATTATGCGCTACCAGATTAAAAACATCTTCCTCTAAATTGGCACCGGTACAAGTAATGGCGTGAACTTTATCTTGCCGAATCATTTCGGCCAGACTACGTCCAAGCTCAGCGGTGCTCATGGCCCCGGCCAGAGTCACCATCATGGAACCACCTTGTTCTAGATGCTCACGATAAGCACGGGCCGCATCCACCACCGTCGCGGCATTGAAATGCCGATAGTGCTCATTCATGAAATCGCTAATTGGTGAAGGGCCACTTTTAACTGAAGACTTGTTTGCAGACATGATAAACCTTCCTCGTAATGTGAATTGTGAAAAAATATTGATTAAAAAACCCACAAGCACTACCACGGCCAGATCATCCTGACAAATTGGGCATTCCTATGGTAGATGTTGCTTGGTGAACACGAATAATTCTCTTCCCCATGATCCATCTCTGATTCGCCTCTCTGGGGTTGTGGAGAGAGTCACCTTTCACAATCCGGAAAATGGCTGGTCGGTTCTCAAGGTTTCGCCATTCAACCAACCACAAAAGCTGGTGACTATTGTTATCCATCAGGCCAAGGTTTTTGCCGGAAGCTCCATGGAATTTTGGGGAGTCTGGGGCCAGCATCCCAAACATGGTGAGCAATTTAAGGCAGAACGGGCGATTGAGAAGAGGCCAGCTTCAAGTGCTGCCTTGGAAAAATATTTGGGCTCTGGACTCATCCGTGGCGTCGGCCCAAAGACTGCTACAAAAATCGTAAAGTTTTTCAAGGAACGCACACTCAATATTTTTGAAGAAAAGATAGACGAACTCCTCAATGTTCCTGGTATTGCTGAAAAAAAACTGCTTGAGATCAAGAATTCATGGCAGGAGCACAAGGCCATCCGGGACGTCATGATTTTTCTTCAGTCTCATGGTATTAGCACGCTCTTCGCGGTAAAAATCTTTAAGTCCTATGGGAATAAAGCGATTGCTATTGTGTCGGAGAACCCCTACCAGCTTGCTCAAGATATTTACGGGATCGGATTTTTCTCTGCCGATAAGATTGCACTGAATATGGGGTTTGAACGTGATGGAATCCCAAGAATTGAGGCCGGAATCAAGCATGTCTTGGCCGCCTCGCGCGAAGATGGGCACTGCTTTTTAACCAGTGAACAAATCACCCATAATACCGCCCTGCTTTTAAAAACTGATCGGCCCGAGCAAATTCTAGCATCGCTTGAATCTCTTCTAAGCACCAACCAAATCAAGAGACGCCAAATCCCAGGCCAGGGCGATCAAAAAAATGCCGCCTATTATTCCAATTCCCTCTTCTTTGATGAGCAGTATGTGGCGGGCAGAATAGTCGAATGGAGCAAAAACGTCGTTCAGCATGATCACCGTCGAGTTACCCATTGGATCGAACAGTATTGTGAGAAATACGCAGTTTCGCTCTCTTCTGAACAGCAGGCCTCTATTGCTGGTATTGCAGGCCATCCCTTTTCCATCCTAACGGGAGGGCCCGGTTGCGGGAAGACGACCACCACCAAAGTGCTGGTCAAACTGCTTCATGCCATGAAAAAAAAGGTTGTCCTTGCTGCTCCGACCGGAAGGGCCGCTCAACGAATGAGTGAGGTTATCGGCCAGGAGGCCAAAACGATTCATCGTCTCCTCGAATGGACCCCCGAAAGAAACCCTGAGGGGAGTAAGGACAAAAACGGATTCAAAAACCACGCCGGTAATCCCTTAAAACTCGATTTTCTGATTGTTGACGAATGCTCGATGCTTGATATCAATCTGTGCGCGTCCCTGCTCAGGGCCGTACCACCTTGCGCCCAGGTTTTGTTTATCGGTGATCCAGACCAATTGCCTTCAGTGGGTGCAGGAAATGTTCTCTTCGATCTTCTGCAAAGCAATCAAGTTCCAAGCTTCCGTTTAACCAAAGTATTTAGACAGGCGCAAGAATCCATGATTATCCGCTTTGCCCATCAAATGAATAACGGACAAGTCCCGCAGATTGATTCTCCCTTTCACCGACCACAACTTTGGAAGGAGAAAGCCGATTGCCTTTTCATTGACGCGGAGGAGGCCACCAAAGAGCAAATGCAATTTTTGGCCAAGGCCAAATCTGCTCTCCAGAGAACGGCCACCACAGGCGAAATGCAGATTCTTGAAACGGAAGAAAAAATGACCGGCATCCTCAGACGCGAAGACGAAGGCCTGCTCGTTCAAGAATTTAAAGATGCTGCCGAAATCCAAGCTCCGATTTTTAGCATTCCAAAAAAGTTTGAGCATGTGGATCTGCTCAAACTTCACAAGGCCAGTGGCGATATTGAGGAGCTTAAGACCATCATCAAATCCGTTCATCCCTGGTCTGCCCTTCACTATAATATGACGGCGCTTGAGACGCTTTTACGTCTCTACACCAAGAGCATTCCAGAATACTTTGGCAAAGGAGTTGAAATTCAGGTGCTCACTCCTCAGGTACGGGGAAGTCTAGGCACACTCAATTTGAATAGTGCCATTCAAAGCACGGTTAATCCAGAATGTGTAGGACGAAAACAGATCGTGATTGGGGAACGCATCTACCGCGAAGGCGACCGTGTCATTCAAACCCGAAATAACTATGATCTGGCAGTTTATAATGGCGATATCGGACACATTGATTCGATTGATCTGGAAAATTACTCCTGCCTCATTCAATTCGGAAAACAACAGGTCACATACGCGCGTGAGGATCTCACCGAAATTGCCCTCGCTTATGCCATCACCATTCATAAATCACAAGGGAGTGAGTTCGCAGTCTGCATTATCCCAGTGACCACCCAACATTTTCGAATGCTCTTCCGCAATCTCATTTATACCGGACTGACACGCGCCAAGCAGCTCTGTGTTTTTATCGGAAGCCGTAAGGCCCTCGCCATGGCGGTGAAGCAAATTGACAATCGTAAAAGACAAACGGCCTTAACTTATCTCATAGATCCTTCTGGGCGGCCTTCTTGCTGACAACTATTTGGGCCAGTTAAATTAATACCGAATTCTAAGACCACCAAAAATCAAGGTGATACAGCTTTGATATTAACGACTTAAGTTGTTTCTTATAATGGACGAAAGGTTTAAATGAGCACTTTCGCGAGAATGGTTTTATGAATAGAAAAAACTTATGGCCGTATTTTCTGTTGCTCATGCTGGCCGTTGCGCCCTACGTGAGTAGTTTAGGGGCGGAGGATGGGGTGGCCAAAGTTCTCATCCTTAAGGGAAAGGCGAGTGCCATTGATAAGGATGGAAAGTCGTCTCCTCTCAAACTCGAGCAGTGGTTAAAAAAAGGGATAAAAGTCAAAACCGAAAAGGGCAGTTTTGCCAAGCTATTGTTCGTCGACAAATCAACCATCAACGTTGGGCCCAATTCAGAGATGGAGATCTCATCCTTTCCAAAATCTGAAGCTGGGGTTCTAACAATTCTTCAAGGAAGCATCCGCTCTCAAGTTACCAAGAACTACATGGAAATTCAGGATAAAGATAAATCCAAGCTTTTTATTAGAACCAAAACCGCGGCCATGGGCGTGCGAGGAACAGATTTCATCGCCGGTTACGATAAGGCCACTGGTGCAAGTAGCTTGGACGTTATCTCTGGTTCAGTCGCCATGGCCACCATTGATGAGAATGCGCTCTTAGATCAAGACGCCCTGGAAAAAGCGGTTTCTGGCGATAATGCCGTCATGGTTGAAAAAGGCTTCCAGTGTGATGTGAATGCTGGCGCAACAAAACCCAGTGAACCGATTAAAATTCCTGAAGGCGAATTGAACAAACTAAACGGCGACGAAAATAGTCTGGCCACAGATGAAAAGGGTCATGAGGAAGAAAAAAAGGAAGAAATAAAAGAAGATCATGGGGACAAAAAAGAGGAAAATAAAGAAGATAAAAGCAGTGGTGTTGAAAAACAATCTGAGCAAGGCAAGAACGAAGAAAAAGTGGGCGACAATCCCAATGAAAAAAATGAGCATCAAAATGATGAGCATGACGACGGGCATGTGGACAATGGTCAACCCGGTCCTGAAGAAAATAAGTCTGAAAACGAACGTGGCCCGGCGTCCCTCAATCCTGATCCCATCATGGCCGGTTTTGGTCCAGCTCCCACAGACGACTTAGGAGGGTTGACTACTTACAAAGCTGAGGAGTTCTTGAGCAGAGAAGAATATAACCCAACCATCACAGAGGCCTTCAGCGGCGATGTCTGCAGCATTTATAGTCTCTGCACAGTGGACACTTCCGGAGGGGATGTCACTGACACGGCCGCCACAACCACGTCGGAGCGAGCGATCGAGAGTGATACAATCACTGCACCAATCACGACAAGCACGGTCAACTTTATCATTAATGCCCAATAATTCTATTCAAGCTCCCGACTTTCGGGCATAATATCAAACATCTATTTTATCGCTAATTTGTGGGGTAAGTGTGACCAAGGAGCGGCTGAAGATAAGTATTTTCTTTTCTCTGTTTATTTTGACTGTCATCACCTTCACCACATTCCAGGCCGAAGCTTCCACCAGTGAAATTGAGGTCATGATTAAGGAGCATAAGTGCAAAGAGGCCTGGCCTTTGATTCAAAAGGAAAACGAGGGGCCACGCGCCTTTCATTCAGGCGAATGCTACAATCTTGCCAATGAATTTGAAAAGGCCAAAGAACAGTTGCTCAAGGCCTACTATTTCTACAAAGGTAAGGAGAAAGACAAGCAACGTCCCCCGGCACTGCTGTTTTCTTTGGGCCATGCTTTCTATGGCAATAATAAGTTGAAGGAAGCGCGTAAGGCCTATCTGCGTTCTGCCAAACAAGGGTATCAAAAACAAACTTCCCATTACTTTGTGGCCTACATCTCAGTCGTTCTAGAAGATTACAAAAATGCCATTAAATATTTTCAGGTGTTGAAAACAGATCCCGAAACTCCGCACCAACTTCTGCAAATTGCTCTCTTTCAACTGGGCGAATCCTATCTAAACGAGGCCGAAGAAAGGAAGGCCGACACCCCTCAATATGTGAAGGCCAGAGTTGTACCCTATTTAGAACAGTCGGTGAGCTTGGACAAAAAAAGTAAAGTGGGTTTGGATGCTAGCAAAAGACTTCATGAGGTCCTAACAAAATACAGACTCGATCCCAATATCATGATTACAGGCAAGAAGATTCCCGAAAAGCGCTACCAGGTCTTTCTCACGCAAAATATCACCTACGATAACAATATGACTCTGGCCACGGATCTCCCCACTCTTCAGGCAACTTCAAAAGACAGCTATATTTTTAAAACGACGGCCCAGGCCGGTTATCAGTTTTACCACCAGCAACGCTATACCCTGGTGCCAGCGCTGACTCTCAATCTTACTCGACATACTGATCAGGATAGTTCATCAGTTTATCAAAATGATGGCCATGACTATACTCTTGCACTCAAAACCAGAACTGAACACTTCGCCTTCGACAAACCCGCCGGTTTGGGCCTGGATCTCGACTATAACAAAGTCGAAAAAGATTATCGTGGAATTCACGATCCAGAATATTTTTCCAAGGCCTACTCTATTTCAGTCAGCGATTCTTTTTCATATTTCAAACTGGGCGGTTCCGTGGTTTCTTATAAATTCCGCAAATCTTCATCCTATACCGCCGCCCAAGATAACAGCTCTCAAACCTTGACGTTGGTTCAGACCCATGTCCGACCCAACCAACATCTCATGATTTTTCTCTTCATGGGGACCTTTACCCGACTTCCCAATACACCCACCAGCGATACGGATAGTTATCTCATGAGGATGGACTATATCATCCCTGAGATTATGCCTAAATATATTCTCAACCCCTCTATGACAATGACCTTTTTAGACACAAAACAACAGAAAGCAACCAGGGGTATTGAAAAAACTTATAACCCGGTCATCAAGCTTGTGCGTAAATCCGGTGATCATCTGCAAACTTCTATTTTTTATAGCTATACCAATAATCAGTCTAAGAACGAAGCCGCTAATGAATATGAAAAAACTCAGTACGGCTTTGAAATGAAATATATTTTTTAGAGAGTTTAACATGTTTGGTAAAATTGTCCGCGTTTTTGGCATCATGGTAGTTATACTTATTTCTACTACCTGTATCTTTTTTTCCATGATGGAACGAGAGATGGACATCACGGAGACGAACCCCACATTTTCGAAGATTCTCACCTTTCCAGGTATTTTCGAAGATCGTTTTTACGACTGGCGCATGAGAAAAACCTTGTCGGCCACCTCGTATGATGACCGTTTGGTGTTGGTCAAGATTGACGATGCATCCCTCCAATCATCCATTGTCGGGCGCTGGCCATTTACCCGCGTGGTGTGGGCCAAGTTTATGCATAAGATGCAAGCTTTTGGTGCCAAAGTGGTGGCCTATGATGTTTTTTTTGCAGAACCAGAAAAATCTTGTAACAATACCGACGGGGACCCAGATCATCTTCTGGCAGAAAGTATTCGGAACTTTCAAACACGTCCTGGCCACAAGGTCATTCTCCCCTATTCTCTCAATGTGGACGGGCAGAAGACTGACCGCGAATTCAAGGACGTCCCAGAGGCCCTCTTCAATTTTGTCTGTGACACTCGTCAGGCCAAAGATTTGAACTTAAAGGTCATGAGTATCTCAAAGGATGCCTACCCCATCCCGGCATTGATTCAAACTGAAGCAGGGTTAGGGCATATCGAGGCTTCGCCAGATAATGACGGAATCTATCGCCACTACCAGTTTATCAGTAATGTCGACGATCTGTATTTTCCATCATACGGCCTCATGGCCTACCAATATTTTACCGAAGACAAACCCATTTTGGAATTGCTCGCCCAAGGCGAATATCAACTCAAAACCAAAAAGGGCTCCATTTTATTAAATCAAAATGGTGAGGCCAAAGTGCGCTGGTTTGGAGAACCTCGGGCGTACCCCGATCTCAGCTTGATGGATGTAATCTCGGCCCGTGATGACGATAGCAAGATGATCCAAAAAATAAAGGGTAAGATCATCTTCATCGGTTCCACCGCCTTCGGGGCCAATGATTTTAGGCATACTCCCATCGACCCACAGATGTCGGGAATCTATTACCACATGAACGTGGTCTCCATGCTTCTCAATGGCACCTACTTCGCCTCCGCGGCTGATTCGACATTGTATAGCTGGTTGATTTTGATTCTCGGTACTCTCGTCATGGTTTTAGTCCAAATTTTTGCGCTACCACTGCTTGATCTGGCAGTCGTAACTGGCCTGGTTGGTGGACTCTACTATCTCGATACCTATTATCTTTTGCCTATGGGCCATGAGATAAAACTCTTTTTCTGCCTCTTCTCCATTGGAGCTTGCTATGCCTGGAATACCTTTCTCAATTTTTACTATTCAAACAAAGACAAGGCCTTCTTGAAACAGGCCTTTGGAACCTATATTTCGCCTGAACTCATTGATGACATGTACAAGAGCGGTACTCCCCCAAAACTGGGTGGAACGGAAGGCGTTATCACCGCCTACTTTACCGACATCGCCGGCTTTTCCACCTTTTCCGAAAAACTTACCGCGACTCAACTGGTGGAACTCTTAAACGAGTATTTGACCGCCATGACCGATATTCTGCTTGAAGAGGGTGGCACACTCGATAAATACGAAGGTGACGCTATTATTGCCTTTTTCGGGGCCCCTATGCCCATGCCCGACCATGCCGAACGTGCGGTTAGAGTCTCCGTCAAAATGCAAATGAGATTGGGAGAATTACGCGCAAAATGGAAAAGCGAATCGCCCAAGTGGCCCGAAATCGTCCATCATATGCGAATGCGAATTGGGATTAACTCCGGCAGTATCGTCACTGGGAATATGGGTTCTGCTCAACGCATGAACTACACCATGATGGGAGATTCAGTCAATCTGGCTGCCCGCCTTGAGGCCGCCGCCAAACAGTATGGAATTTTTACTCAGATTGCTTCGGCCGTGACCAAGTTAATTGGTGATAAATTTGTTTTACGCGAACTCGATACCCTTCGCGTGGTGGGCAAAAGCGAACCCGTCACCACCTATGATGTTCTAGGAATAGCAGGCGCTGTTGACGATAATTTGACTAAACTGCAAACAGAATTTCATAAGGGCCTGGCGCTTTATAAATCCCAAAAGTGGGATGAGGCGATAGCGGTCTTCAAGATCTCGACAGAGTGTGAAAATCTACGCTATCCAGAATTAGCGGGAAAAAAGACCAATCCAAGCCTCATTTATATCGAACGTTGTGAGTATTTCAAACAAAATCCTCCCGGTGCCGATTGGGATGGCGTCTACACCATGACTGAAAAATAAGGGAGAGAAATGACCATGCAACAAATCACCCTTTGTTTTCTCATAAGTTCACTGTTCCCCACCTATTCCCTCGCCCAAGACCAACTGGTGCTTGAAAATAGCGGCAAGGATGGCAAACCCAATCATGATGCTGACATCTTTATCAAATCCCCTATGATTCGTTTTGAGCAAGCAAAGCGAAGTATGATCTTTAATGCAGATACCAAGACCGTTTACAGTCTTGATCATAAACGTAAACAGTATCTTGAATTAGATAAAGAACAAATGAAGTCTATGACTTCAACCGTTGCGAGCGTCTCAGGCGTGGTGGAACAGCTCAAGAAGCAACTAGAGAAACTTCCCCCTGAGCAACGGGCCAAGTGGGAGGAAAAATTAAACAAAAATCCATTCAGTGGAACTGAGCAAGCGCAAAAAAATTATATCTACACGGAAATCAAATCGGGAATTCCTTGTGGAAAATGGACTTGTAAATTAATTGAAGGAAGCAAGGATGGTGTCAAGACTTCAGAAATCCACCTGGCCGATTATGCCGCCCTAGCTTTGGAGTCAGACAGTATTAAGGCACTCAAAAGCATGGGGCAATATTTTTCTGAAATGGCCCAAATGGTTGGGGCGCATGGCCCCCAGTTTAAATTCGATAAATTTGAGGGTATCCCAGTGCTTATAAAAACCTTCGATAAAGATGGCCTCAGGCGAACTATCTCCATTAGTGAAGCAAAAAAATTTACGCCTAAAAAAGAAACTTTCAGCATCCCGAAAGAGTATGAAAAAAGCAAAATACCACTGCTGTAGTTTCCATCATTTTGTTAGGGTGTGAAAAGATTTCACAAGCGAGGATATACAATGCGCCACGCCGTAATTCTCTGTACAATCTCAAGCTGCATTAAGGGAGTAGAAAGTATGTATTTAAACAGCGTGATTGGCCTTTGTGTTGGTATTTTGCTGATGAGTACCGCCAATATGCTTGCTTCCGAGCAACCACCAATAGGGAGTGTCATCGCGGATAATATCACTATCGTCGCACCTGCTGGTGAGGAACCTTGTCAGCACCCATTTTTTTATAATGCTCCTCCTTTTATTCTCCAAGATGAAGGCCGTCTTCATAAAGATTTGCGAGAAGCTGCTCGCAGGGCCGATCCTATTTTTGATTTACATCAGGCCGCCTTACGCTACTTGCAAGATTCCATCGATTTTGGCAACGCCTTCGCGGACCTCAGCGTGACTGGCAAGCGTTCAAAATCAAATTTTCATGTGCTTCATTATACCGGAAAAATGAACGAAGAGAGCGTTTTGAGTAGTTTGCATAAGGACCCTTCCTCGACACAATATAGTGAAGAACAATTACTGGCCGCAAGCACGCGCGCGATCAATCGCGCCTACAAAGTTGCCAATGTTATACCCTATGGAAATTCACCTGAACGTCGCGACTTAGGCTGGATCGCAGTTTCAGGTGAGGATGATTTGCCCTACCGTCCGGTCAATGTGCCTTCGTCCGAGTATCCCCAATATGATTTGGATGTGGTGGTCGGCCCTCATAAAGTTCGAACCAGATTCATGATCGCTGAGTCGTCTAAAGAGATTCAAATTCCAAGACAGACCAATGCACGCACTCTGCCTCTCCCGCAGACTCCAGAATTGTCTCGTGATGCTAAAGTTTTAATTTTTGTTCATGGCATGGATTCACGCTTGGAAGAGTCCATCGATTTGTTTAAGGCCTTGCAAAAAATCTCCCACGAGACAGGTGACAATTGGACTATTATTTCCATGGATTTACCTTCAAGCGGATATGCCACCATGCTTGATCATAGGGAGATCTCCCCTTTAAGTGCCTTGGGATCACCGCGTTTATTGGGGTTTAATGCGCACGGAAGACAAAATGTTCCGGTGTTGGATTTTATGGAAAATTTTGTCGTGCGTTTTGTGGATACTTTGGATCAAAAACTCCATTTTAAAAATCAAATTATGGCCGTTATCGGTGGCAGTTTAGGAGGCAATTTAACTTTCCGGTTGGGCCGACGAAAAGATTTGCCCTGGTTACGAAATGTGGTTACTTGGTCGCCGGCCTCGATTTGGAGAGGGTTGGCCGATGGCGCTGATCTTTTTAAGCAACTGGGCGTATCAACGGCCTGGAAACGTGCCGGAGGTGATCTCAGAAATTTAGAAGAAACTCCTCAGCGTCGTCATGAGTTTTTTGACCAGGCCTTTGGAGGTGCAATCAATATCGGACTGATCAATCTGGTTCCGGCCCAACCTGATCAGTGGTGGCGAACCGATTGGGCATGCTATAAGAGTTCGCGCAAATTATCACGGCTTGATCGCCATGAAATCTATAATAACAAATTTCGCCTCTGGCATTGGCGTCTGGGAGGAGAACAGTTGCTCTTTAGCCAGCAGAGGCCACCAGATAGAAATACGCCGCGTTTTATGGATAATCATATTCGCATGCTCTTGGCCTGTGGTACGCGTGATGATTTTAATTTTACCAATATATGCTCCTCCACGCATAAGACTGCGATCCAAATGACGGCCACGCCTGGACGGGCCTTAATCATCAAGGACACCGGGCATTCCATCCACAACGAAAGGCCGCAATATTTTGCCAGTGAGATCGTAGACTTTCTCACCCCCCAATGATTTTTTGTGAAAGAATCGCTTGGCAACCCCACACAATTATTTCCATAATTATGAGTATATGGTCCAGGACAAGTTAGAAAGAGTGGCAGTTTTTGATATCGGCTCCAACGCCATTCGTTTGGTGATTGCCGATCTCCACCACCATACCAAGAAATATCATATTATTGATAAAGTTCGCCTTCCCCTTCGCATGGGGAAAGATGTTTTTGAATTTGGTATTTTTACCGAAGATACTTTTAAAAAATCCAAAAATATTTTTAAATATCTGCTCCGAGTCGCCGAGAACCATCATCCTTCAATCATTAAGGCCTATGCCACTGCTTCCTTTCGCGAGGCCAAGAATGCCGACCATCTCACACGCTATTTACGCGAGAAGGTCGGTTTTGAAATAGAAATCATCAGCGGTGAAAAAGAGGCCTATCTCATCTACTTGGCCATTAACCAGGCCCTTGACCTTTCTCAGGGACGTTCGCTCCTCATGGATATCGGCGGTGGGAGCACGGAATTTACCTTAATCGAAAGAGGAGACATCCTTAAGGCCGTCAGCATTCCCATCGGGGCCTTAAAACTTTTTCAGGCAAAGGACCTCGTGGCCTACGAAAAAATTTTTGATCAATTTAGAAATTCTTTCAGCACTTTTTTCCCGGCAGATTTTTTTACTCCTTTCACTCCTAAGACCCCCTGTCTCTTTGTCGGCACGGGAGGCAATCTCCGCCGGATGGGAAAACTCAAGAAACCTGTTCTGGGAAAAATAGATCTTTTAGAAATTTATAAAGCGGATCTCATCTTGATTTACGAAACTATTAAGGGACTAGACCCAAAGCAACTGGAACGAAAGTACCGCTTAAAGAAGGATCGTGCCGAAGTGATTCATCCGGCCATGGATCTGGCCTTGGCGGTTTTTAACCAGATCCCCGTCGCTCAGATGAAGCTTCCCAACACTGGACTGGCCAATGGTATTCTGCAATCTATGCTTTGAGATACGTTCTAGTTAGGTTCCATGACCCCTTTGGGACTCACTGCGGTGCTTTGCGGCTGCAGTGAGTCCCAAAGGGGTCATGGAACCTCTCTTCATAGCGAATCTTTGGCCAAACTCATAAAAATATCGTGCAGACCAGATACATTTTCTCCGGGAACCAATTTTGTGTATTGGCCACTCGAGGTCAGTTCCCAACTCAAGGCCTTCTCTTTCAATGATAATGTAAAAAGTCTCCACAATTTTTCTTTTTGTTCTTTGGCCAACACGGGTGTAACCACTTCCACACGACTATTCAAATTGCGAAACATCCAATCGGCCGATCCAATATAAAAACGGCCTTGTAATTCGTCTGCAGCGCCACTTCTAAAATAAAAAACACGGGAATGCTCCAGATATCGGCCAATGATAGAGACCACACGAATATTTTCACTTGTGCCTGGCACTCCAGGACGCAGACAACAAAAACCACGCACAATTAAATCAATTTTCACGCCGGCCCGAGAGGCATCATAGAGTTCATTGATGATTTCCACATCTTCCAGACTATTCATTTTGGCCACAATGTGCGCTGGGCGCCCGGCCTTAGCGTGTTCCAGCTCTTCTTTCACCATAGTGATAAAACGTGCTTTCATATTTAAGGGGGCCACCAAGAGATTGGTGTAATCCTTTTTTAAAGAAATGCCAGTGAGATAGTTGAATGCCTCGATGATTTCCGAGGTAATGGCCGGATTGGAGGTCAATAAACTAATATCCGTATAAAAGTTAGCGGTGGTGGCATTGTAATTTCCGGTACCCACATGGGCATAGCTGGTAATCCCGTCATAATCCTCTCGCACCACCATACACATTTTAGAGTGTGTTTTGAGGCCCACCATGCCATAGGCGACATGCACACCATTGGCCTCAAGTTTTTGTGCCAGATAAATATTACGTTGTTCATCAAAACGCGCTTTGAGTTCAATTAAGACCGCCACATGTTTACCTTGTTCGGCGGCACGGATGAGGGCCTCGACAATATTGCCTTGGGGACCAATTCGGTACAAAGTCATTTTAATCGCCAGCACTTTGGGATCGAGAGAAGCATCTCGAATCATATGCTCAACAGTACCGCCAAAACTTTCATAGGGGTGCTGAATCAAATAATCTTTTTTCTTGAGCAGGTGAAAAATATTGGCCTTTTCTTCTAAAAATTCATGCGGAACGACTGGCCTGAAAGCTCGATATTTTAAATCGGGACGCTCCACATTGTAGATGGCATTAAAATTGGTATGACAAATGATACTGGGCATTTCCATAACATCTTGCTCAGAAATTTCCAGCTCATCACAAAGGAAGTTCAAACTCCAGGGATCGGGTGATTTTTCATGCTCGAGCCGTAAGACCGGAGCAAATCGTCTTTCGCGCAGTTCGGCCTCGATAAATTCCAATAAATCTTCCACGTCTTCATCATCTTCCGAAAGGTTGGCATTTCTAGTCACCCGAAAAAGGGTAACATTCTCTAAAATCATGCCGGGAAAAAGGTGTCGCAGACAATTTTTAATCAACTCATCCGATGAAATAAAACGGTAACTGTCTTCATCTCCCCCTTGGTCTCCGCCAGGCAGACGAATCCACTGATCAATTTCAGTGGGAATTTTTAAACGAGCAAAATGTTTTTCCTCTTCATTGGGTTTGCGCATACTCACGCCGAGATTACTGGAGAGGTTTGAAATAAAGGGAAAGGGGTGCCCTGGATCTACAGCTAATGGAGTGAGAATGGGAAACAACTTCTTCATGAAGTTCTCCTCCAAAATTTTCTGCTCCTCTATGGTTAATTTTTTCCAGGTGAGGAGTTGAATCCCTTCTGAATCTAACTCCGGGCGAATTTCTTTTTCGAAAATATTCCCCAATAATTTCACTTGCTCGTTGACTTTGGTGCGGATAACCGCCAACTGTTCTTGCGGGGACTTGCCATCAATGGACATGAAGGACTGTACGGAAACCACCTGGTTTTTAAGTCCGCCAACCCGTTTCATAAAAAATTCATCTAGGTTATTGACAAAAATATGGCAAAATTTCAGCCTCTCAAGCAGCGGATTGCGATGATCTTGGGCCTGAAACAAGACCCGATGGTTAAACTCAAGCCAGGACAGTTCGCGGTTTAGAAAATGCTGGGATTTTAACCGCACCTGCTCTAAGGATGGGCGGGGAAGGATAATCTGAATATTCTTTTTCTCTTTCTCTTTCTCTGGGGAAGCTGTTTTACGCAACCTTCGCGGCATAAGCTGCTCTCGTTTAGTAAAGGGAGGTAGTTCACGATCATCTCTTATCATAATCTGTTGCATCCCGAAGGATAGCATAGGCAGGTACGGGCATGCGACTCTCGTCAAAAAAATCCCAATAGGGTTCAACACTCGTCAACAATTTTCCCAGCTCACCTGACTTAACCAAACGGTTATGCCACAGAAGTGTCAATCCCAGACCAAACAAATCACCCTGTTCGAACTTTTTCCCGAGATTTTTCATCAGACGTTTTTCCGCTCTTGTGAAATGATCATGATCTTCGCGCAAAGAGAGAGAAACGGCGCCATAGAAAAGCAGCGCCTCTGCACCCGAGGCCTTTGCCTCCTTGATGGTAGTTTGAACATAGGACGCTTGCTTGTGCATCTCAAAGGCCCGTTCGCCTGGACCACGCGGATAATTGGTTTCCATGATCATGACGGGGCGTCCACATCCCACCACTTTGGCCTTCTCCACTTGCGTCGCCAGATTTCCCTTATAATTTTTGTCGGCATCGTAATAATTGGGATAGAGGTCCAGTCCGATGATATCCAAATAGGGACGCCACCATTCCACTGCTTCGGGCCAAGAGGGAAGGCCTAAGCGATGCAAAAGTTTGGGGGATAGATCAGTATGAAAATTGTGAATGATCCGGGCCTTGGGATGCTCGTGCCGCACACTCACGCTCAAAGTTTTTATTATTTCGGTTAAAAAGGACCAGTCGGCGAAAGCACCCGACTTCAGACCCTCTATTCCCTCCGGTAAACGCCATCCCCATAGCATGGTCGCCGCTGCCACGTTGAGTTCATTTTCAATCTGCACATAATTAAAATTCTCAGAATAGCGGCGAACAAAAGCGCGCACAAAGAGCGCCATGGTTCCTAGATATTTTTCCTTTCCCACGGTGTGCGGGCCAAAAGCTTGTCCCTGATAGGAAGGTTGATCAAACTGGTAGCCATGTCCGACAATCGGGATAATTTCAAGAGCAAATTTTTTGGCCCAGTTTATTTTTCGGTCAAAGGCAGCCCAGGCGTTGTTTCGCTCCAATCTTGTAATTAACTGATCAACCAACTGGGGATTCTCTTCTAGTTCTCGTCGCTCGACTAAATCTTCTACTTCCAACTTGGGAACGACATTTTTCCATGGGAAATCCAGACGCATTAAATGAATTCCCATCGCATTGGCCCGGAAAAATTCTTCCTCAACAGCACCATAATCTGACAGGCCCAAACGCAATGCCTGGGCCGACTTTGAACTCTGGGCCAGGCATTGCGGGAATTTGGGATGATGGTAGGGTCGAACTCCCAAGAGTGTCCCTATGCAGCCCTGAAATAATGCTAAAAGAAAAAATAAAATTGGCCTTGCCATAAAATTTTCTACCTTTAGGACTTGGATACCAGCGGTTGCGATACTTGCTGAAAAAAATCTCCCCCCCACATGTTCAAGGCGAAAGGGTCTTTAATGAAAGGCAAAACGTCTTTTTTGGCCTGGGCCCAATCGATCACCTCAAATTTTCTGTTTAAGAGTTCCAGAAGTTTGTTGCAATCGAGCTTTTCATCTTGGGCCAGATGCCCGCTTTGATGCATCTTGGCCTCAAGGTACGCAAGGTCAGGAAGCACTTTTTTATTCATGTACCACAGGTAATCATAAAAATCTCGCCCCTTAACCCTGCCGCTTTTATACTGCCGGCAAAGCACCGCGTGCAATTTCCCGGCGAAAAGTGAAGGGAGGGTTAAAATGCTGTAACTGAAGGGAATGGGAAGCATGAGAAATTTACTTTCAGTTTCGCCAGGAGGCATGGGTGGATCGGTATCAATTTCCAATTTAATCTGGATGAGCTCAGTTTTGTGTGTACCTGATTTCGCATCATTTATCCCCTCGATGGACAGGAGCAGCTCCAAAGTATTACCTTTTATGAACGCGGATTCCACGGGGGTGTCCACACTCTTGTTTTGCTTTTGGGCCTTTAAGCTCAAACCAAAATTCATGAACTCGTCGTCAATGCCTTTTAAATAAGCGCCCAAGTCAAATTTTGAGTCAGGCACCAGCAAGGTAAAATCCAAATCTTCCGAGAAGCGGTCGAGCTTGTGGGCGATCCTCAAGGCCGTCCCGCCGTAGAAAGCGGCCTTGTCAAAAAAACCCTGCCGCGATAGTCCGAGCAACGCGATTTCCTGCACGATTTCTTTCAAGGCATTTTTATATTCCTGGGGTGTCTTGCAGTGATAGGGTGCCAGCATATCTTTAATCGCCTGATGCATGACTAGACCTCCCTTCGGTTGAGAGTGACAAGGGCGTCAACTAGGGTACGGATGCTGGCGCGTTGGTAAATTTTGGCCAATTCAAAAAACAACCCCATATCCAGGTTTTTGATCGAAGCATCCTCAATGCGCAAATCCTGGCGTATGAATTCCAAGGCGGCCTTCTCGTCCTTAAATTTTTGAAAATAGGCCAGATCACACAGCGCTTTTTCCTTGCTCGCCATAAAAAAATTACCCAAATCCGTCTGATGAAATTTCAGCCCCACGGGATAAAGTTCTTTCGCCAGATATTTATAGTGAAAGGCCCCCACCGGCGTAGAGTAATTTTTATCGCGCTTGAAACAAATACAGGTCATCGTTTCCACGCGCTCAGGAATCATACCGTGGTATGAGAGGGCATACTCGAAGGAAATCGCCGAGGGCCCATAGATCATGCCGGAGAGCACTTCTTTGGAGTACGACCTTTTGTACTTATCCCCCAATAGGTAGAGGCCCTGCTTGATATGAATGAGATCCTGCGACCTAACTAAGTTTTTAAGCTTGTCTCTCGCTGCTTTGTGCTGAGAATACAAGCTCAGCAAATAGTCAGTGGTCAAATAAGGAGCTTCTATATTTTGGAGTTTTTCTTCCATATATTAACCATTATATATAATATTTTTCTATATTCTAGTTATTTTTATATTTTAAAACGCTAACATATAGACTTTTATTCTATGTACTCGATAACAATCGTACTATCAATACGTTAGCTCTTCCTCATGATAGAACTAATGATAGAACAAATTAAATTGGCCTTGCCATACAATTTTCTCCAGCGATGGTATATTTATCAGTTATGGCAATATCTTTTTTACGCAGAAAGCAAGTCTATGAATTGCTTGGGCAATTCTTGGAAACTGGGGTTCCCATAACCTCGGCCCTCGAGAGTATTCTGCAATACTACCCTGATGGCAAATTAAATAACGTCTTGCGTCATATCAAAACCTCTTTCGAAGAGCGGGGGAGTCTCGCTCTGGCCCTGGCCCAAGTCTTAGGCCCCCTCCCCCATTTTGAACAACTGGCACTGGAAAGTGGAGAAATGCAAGGACACCCCGGCAAGGCCATGGCCTCTCTGGCCAAATTTCTTCAGCAAAAAGAAACACTTTTGAAAGATTTGTTGGAAAATCTACAAGGGCCGGTACTCTCCTTGCATGGGGCCTTAGGTCTCTATCTTTTTTTTGATTGGTATGGGACGAATGGCGAAGTGAGTGTTTTCTTTTGGATTAAGGCGCTCATCCTTCTCGCCATTATTTGGGCCGGAATCTATCTCGTGGGCCACCGTCTGGTGAAGGCCTTCACCACTCGGGCCTCCTTGAGTCTCCTACCCTTAAGCGGTTCGCTTACGACGATCTTGCACAATTTCGATATCATTCTCTCCTACCGCGCTCTTCTTGAGGCCGGACACACCCGCCACCAAATCCATCAGACGCTCTTGGCCTCCTTTCAAAACACTTCTGGTGAGTTTAAAAAATCACTAGAGCTTGCGCTTGATTCCATTATCCAAGGAAAAGATGCCCCTCCGCCTCCGCATTTTTTAAGTCCCGAGGACTGGGCGGAATGGGGCGTTGGCAGAAAGGCAGGACGAGAGGGAGAGGTGTTGCAAAAAATTGAGACACGTTTAACTGACAATTTAGAACGAGGATTCCGAAGTTATTTTATTTGGGCAAATCGTATTTTGCGATTCGCGGTACTGTTACTTGTAGCTTTTTTGATTTATAAAATGCACATGGGGCGCTTGCAGGCCCTGGAAGATATCAACCTAGGGGAATAAGGGAGGAGTTCAAGATGTGTGGATTTGTCATGTATACCGGCGAGATTGATACTCTGCCTAACTTCTACCAAGAATTAAAGCGCATCACCCATCGAGGCCCAGATAGCACCTCTCTGTTGGATTTTCATCATAAGGGATCGCTGGCCTTTCATCGACTCTCCATTATGGACACCACCCATCGAGGTGATCAGCCTCTCATTGACCGCGAATCCTTGAATTTTGTGGTGTGCAATGGTGAAGTCTATAATTACCAAGAACTTTTTGAAAAATATAAAGATCGTTACAACTTTACCTCACGATCCGACTGTGAAGTTATTCTTCCCCTGTTTAAAGAACTGGGAATTGTCGGGATGGCCCAGGCGATCGATGCCGAGTTTGCCGTAGTTATCTATGATGGAAAACAAAATAAATTTTTTGCCGCACGAGATCCCATCGGCATTCGCCCCATGTTTTATGGATATACTCGCAGTGAAAATAAAATTATTTTTGCCTCGGAGGCCAAGGCCATCCAGGCCTTCTGTGACAAAGTGTTTCCCTTTCCTCCAGGTCACTACTACGATGGCGCGGGAAAAATCTTGCCCTATATTGATATCGCCCATGTAGAAAAATTTCATAATCACAGTGACAAAGAAATCTCACAAAATATCAACGCTCTACTCACCCGCGCGGTAGAAAAACGCCTGCATTCTGATGTTCCGTTAGGCTTCCTGCTAAGCGGTGGACTGGACTCAAGCTTGGTTTGTGCAATTGCCGCTCGTATTTTAAAAACTCCTATTGTCACTTTCTCGGTTGGCATTAATGAAAATCCCATCGATACCAAATATGCCAAAATTGTGGCCGATCATTTAGGCGCCCATCATCATGAAATTCTTTTCACCAAAGAAGACACTCTCAATGTTTTAGATGAACTGATCTACCACCTAGAATCGTGGGATATCACCACCGTGCGCGCCTCCATTGGTATGTATCTCATCTGTCGCGCCATCCGAAAGACCAGCGATATAAAAGTGCTCTTAACCGGAGAAGTGTCAGATGAACTCTTCGGTTACAAATATACTGATTTTGCCCCATCGCCCGAAGCCTTTCAGGCGGAAGCCGCCAAACGCATTCGCGAACTCTATCTCTACGACGTTTTGCGCGCCGATCGCTGCATTGCCGCTCACTCGATCGAAGCGCGGGTGCCCTTCAGTGACCGCGATTTCGTCCAATATGTGATGGGCACTCCGGCGGTCAAAAAAATGAACAGCACAGGAGTGGGAAAACATCTCTTACGCAAGGCCTTTGAGGTCGGCAATTATCTCCCTCACGAGATTCTCTATCGAGATAAGGCCGCCTTCTCTGATGCCGTAGGCCACAGTATGGTCGATCATCTAAAGGCCTTCGCAGATAGTCGTTATAGCGACCAGGATCTTGACCTGGCGAAAAAGAAATACCCCTTTGCCACTCCCTTTACCAAGGAATCACTACTCTACCGGGACATTTTTGAGAAGCATTTTCCCAAGCGTGCCGAGTGGATCAAAGACTTTTGGATGCCCAACAAAGAATGGCAAAATTGCAATGTCAGCGATCCTTCCGCTCGAGTGCTTCCAAACTATGGTAAAAGCGGAAATTAGTGTGCTAAAATTCCGACACTTTGCCTCCAACAATTTTTAAGGGAGTTTGTGTGAAAATTTGTTTTAAAATTTTAGCGTTGTTTTGTATTGCCATGAGCATGGCCTTTGCCGCTGCTCCAAAAGGTGAAATCAAAATCGGCGCCGTATTTCCCATGACCGGCCCCTCTGCCACTTTCGGCCAAGAGTCGGTGAATGGTATGAAAATGGCCCTGGCCACTATCAACAAGGCCGGCATCAAAGGCCAAAGCCTTAAAGTTATCTTTGAAGACGACAAAGGTGAACCAGTTGAGGCCGCCAATGCCGTTCGCAAACTAATCACCATCGACAAGGTTCTCACCATTTTAGGTTCAGTTGCCAGCTCCAATACCCTAGCAGGAGCACCCATCGCCCAAGAGGCAAAAATCCCCCTCATCACCCCCGCCTCTACCAATGAAAAAGTGACGATGACCGGTGACTACATCTCACGCACCTGCTTCACTGATGATTTTCAAGGCGTGGTCATGGCCAAATTTGCTTTCGATACTTTGAAGAAAACTCGTGCCGCCATTATCGTCGATAATTCCAGCGACTATTCCAAGGGTTTGACTAAAGTTTTCCGAGATAAATTTGTCGCTCTAGGTGGAGTAGTCGTGGGCAAGAGCGACTATGCCTATCAACAAAAAGACACCGACTTCAGAAGTCTTCTGCAAAAAATAAAGAGAGAAAGTCCCGATGTGGTTTGGCTACCTGGCTATTACACCGAAGCTGGCCTGATTTTAAAGCAAGCTCGCGAAATGGGTATGACCGTCCCATTCCTCGGTGGCGACGGTTGGGATTCGGCGACCTTGCAAAAGTTGGCCGGCCCAGAGGCCATCAAAGGCAACTACATCAGCTCTCACTTCTCCTCTGAAGATAAGGACCCTATGGTTCAAACGTTCGTGAAGGAATATACCAAACTTTACAAACAGGCCCCCGGTGCCATGGCGGCCCTCGGCTACGACGCCGTCTTAGTTTTGGCCGATGCACTGACACGCACCAAATCAATGGCCCCCGCAGATATCAAAGACGCCATCAACTCGACCACTAATTTCCAGGGCATTACGGGCAATATCACCATTGATAAAAATCGCAATGCCCAGAAAAGTGCGGTAGTGCTTGAAACCACCGCCAATGGCTTTGTTTTCAAACAGAAGGTCAGCCCTTAAGGATTGATGAGCATGTCGGATCAGACTGCCTATTTTTTTTGGGATCTCGGCCAGTATCTTCTCAATGGTATCGCTCAGGGGAGCATCTACGCTCTCGTGGCCCTGGGCTATACCATGGTGTATGGAATTATTCGACTGATCAATTTCGCCCATGGTGAGTTCTATATGGTGGGTGCCTTCGTCGGACTTTTTTTGATTCAGGCCCATCTTCCCTTCTTGGTCGCCCTCCCCTTGGCCATGCTGGGGTCCGGAGTTCTGGCCATGACGGTTGAACGCTTGGTCTATCGCCCCATAAGAAAAGCAGGAAAAATCCAGGCCTTGATCACGGCCCTCGGAGTAAGCTTACTACTCCAATACTTAGGCCAAAATCTCATGGGTGCCGACCCTCGCCCCTTTCCTGATGCCTTGGAAAACAAGACCTACATGTTGGGAGAATTGATGATTTCTAAAATCCAAATCATCATCATCCTGACCACAATCATTTTAATGGGGGCCTTACGTTATCTGGTTATGCACACCAAAATTGGCAAGGCCATGCGCGCCACCAGTTATAATTTAGAGGCCGCCGAGCTGATGGGTATTAATACTAATAAGGTCATTAGCTTCACCTTTTTTGTAGGAGCGGCTTTAGCAGGTGCGGCCGGTGTCCTGGTGGGAATGTATTACAATACCGTGGAACCCATGATGGGCCTGATTCCAGGACTCAAGGCCTTCGTGGCCGCAGTCTTAGGCGGAATCGGCGTTATCCCAGGCGCTGTTTTAGGCGGGCTCGTTCTCGGTGTGGCAGAAAATTTGGTCATTGGCTTTTGGGTTTCCACGTACCGAGATGCTATCGCCTTTGCCATCTTGATCATCATTTTACTGATTCGTCCTGCGGGATTACTTGGTAAGAACACCCGGGAAAAAGTTTAGGAGACACACAGCATGGATCTGGTCAGTTATTTTGGGCCTCTTCTGCAAAACGCCGGGGTGTTTATCATCCTGGCCTTGGGGCTTAACTTAATTAATGGCATCGCCGGCCAATTCTCGCTAGGCCATGCCGGATTTTGGGCGGTGGGTGCCTACGTGGGCGCTTCCTACGGGGCCTTCTTTGCTCCGGCCTTCCTACCCGAACTCCTCAATCATCTTATCCCCAACCTGCTCGGGAATTTTGCCGGCGGCATCGGCGGGGTTTTTGGGGGGGTTCCGTGCCTGCGTTTACGCGGCGATTATCTCGCCATCGCCACACTCGGTTTTGGCGAAATCATACGCATCATCATCAACAATTTGGATGTCGTGGGTGGCCCACGCGGTTTCACCAATATTCCCCACTGGTCCAATTTATTTTGGATCTATCTGTGGGTGGTAGTATGTATCATCATGCTCACCAATCTGCTGCGCGGAACCCACGGTCGCGCCATCATTAGCATTCGCGAAGATGAAATTGCCGCTGCCGCCATGGGGATTAACACCACTAAATATAAAACCCTGGCCTTCGTGATCGGCGCCGGGATGGCCGGTCTGGCCGGCTCACTCTTTGCCCATGCTCAACAATTTATCCACCCCAGCAGCTTTTCTTTTATGTGGTCGGTAATCATTCTCCTCATGATTATTTTAGGTGGCATGGGAAGTATGACAGGTTCAATAGTGGGCGCCGTGTTCCTCACCTTCCTGCCAGAGTTTCTTCGTTTATGCGGAGAGACGGTTTCTGAATGGCGTATGGTGATCTATTCCCTGCTTCTCATTCTGCTGATGCTGCTTCGGCCGCAAGGAATTTTCGGCAAGCATGAATTCAATCTAAAACGCCTTTGGCCGTTTAAAGCAGGAGGCGCACCATGAGTGTCGTCTTAAAGGCCGACTCGCTGACCATGCGCTTTGGTGGGCTGCTGGCCGTGGATAAGTTTTGCATGGAAGTTGTGCCCACGGATCTCATTGGGATTATCGGCACCAACGGCGCCGGAAAAACTACCGTCTTTAATATGCTAACGGGCATGTATCTTCCCACCGAAGGACGGGTTTCCCTCTTGAACGAAGATGTCACCGACTTATCTCCCTACCAAATTACCCAGCGGGGCATGTCTCGGACCTTTCAAAATATACGCCTGTTTAAAGATTTGAGTGTTATCGACAATATCCGCCTCGCCGGCCATTTTCGACAATCTTATGGGCTGGTGTCTTCGATTTTACGCACGCCCTCCTTTAAACGCGAGGAAGAACGTCTCATCTCAGAGGCCCGTGAGCTTTTAAAAATTTTTGCTTTAGAAAAAAAAGAATCTCATCTGGCGCGCAATCTACCCTATGGAGAACAGCGCCGCTTAGAAATGGCCCGCGCCTTGGCCATTCATCCCAAAGTGCTTTTGCTCGACGAACCGGCTGCGGGGATGAATCCAAATGAAACCAAAGAATTGACAGGGCTGATTCGCTGGGTGCGCGATCATTTTAAAATTGCCATCGTTCTTATCGAACACGACATGGCCTTGGTGATGAATGTCTGTGAACGCATCTATGTCCTCGACCACGGAGTGGAAATTGCCCAGGGGACTCCGATTCAAATTCAATCCAATCCCGCCGTTATCGAGGCCTACTTAGGGGCCCAAACGTGAACACACCAACAACACCCATCTTAGAGCTAAGCAAGGTGCATGTGCATTATGGCTCGATCCACGCCTTACATGGAATCAATATTAAAGTCCACGCCGGAGAAATCGTCACCCTTCTTGGCTCCAATGGCGCGGGTAAATCCACCACCCTCCGTACCATCTCTGGGCTCCTGCACCCCTCCCAAGGGCACGTGCTCTTTAATGGGAAACCGATTCATCACCTCAGCGCCCATGAAATTGTGAAGCTGGGCATAAGCCAGGCACCCGAAGGCCGTTTGGTGTTCCCCGACCTCACTGTTTTTGAAAATTTGGAAATGGGTGCTTTTTTGTCCAATGATAAGGCACTCTTCAAAAAAAATCATGAATACATGATCTCTCTCTTTCCACGCCTCCAAGAGCGCTCTAAACAATTGGCCGGAACCCTCTCCGGCGGCGAACAGCAAATGCTTGCCATGGCCCGGGCCTACATGGCCAATCCCCAAGTCCTGCTGCTCGATGAGCCTTCCATGGGTATAGCCCCCATTTTGGTCCAGGCCATCTTTGATGCCATCGTACAAATCAATAAACGTGGTACCACAATTTTGTTAGTAGAACAGAATGCCTTTCAATCTTTGAAAATCGCCCATCGCGCTTACGTACTTGCCACGGGGGTATTGTTATGGAAGGAGAAGCCAGCAGTCTCCTCAACAACCCTGAAATTCAGAAGGCCTATTTGGGGCATTAAGGGACCCCTAATTTTCTTTTTCTTGCGCTTTTTCTTGCGGACAAGCCACCACAATCCAACCGCCATAAAAACGATTGACCACTTTGATCGGCCCCGGGCCAATAGCACTCAATTCTTCTAAAACCAACTGGTCTTCACTTTTCTTTTTGACTTTAAACATACCGTTTTCAAATTTGTGCTGCAAACACTGCCCTATCTCGGCCTCTTCCACTACGTTAGCGCAGCCCATGATCACACCAAGAATCAGTAAAATTTTTTGCACAAAGAAATCTCCCGAAAAATTGCTTCATCATAGCTCATTTTTTATCTTTCGTAATGGTGCTTTCAAAAATGGCCTTTTTTCTTGCAAGGCCGTACCACTCATATCAAAATATCCTGCAATCATCGGACTGTAGCGCAGCCTGGTAGCGCACTTCGTTCGGGACGAAGGGGTCGCTGGTTCAAATCCAGTCAGTCCGACCATTTTCTAACCGAGGTTTTGGCAGATCAGGGCCAAAACCTCAAAAAACCAAATAGGGTCCATGGTCCATTCCGGAGACATAGGTTACAGTTTATTCCGGACACATAGGTAACACTTTTTTATTAAACGGATCTTCGACTGGCTCAATTCTTGAGTTGTTTTCATCGAAATATCCGAGGTTATAATCCAAAAAAGTTACTACCCAAATTCCGTCTTCTACTTCCTTTATTCCAACCTCTTGGCCAGCGAAAGCACCGCTCACGCTAACTTTTAAGCCTCCTTCACAAATTCTGCCACAGCGAGTGACCTGTACCGTCTTGTCGTGAAAGGGGTAAAAAATCGGTTGAATTCCTTTATAGAGTCTATCGGAAGACTTATAGATTTCTGAAGGGTACTTCATCCCGATCGCTTGGTGAGGGCGCTCGTTATTAAAAACATCAGTGAAATTATCGAACTTCTCCTGCTGCTGAAAAAAGAACAGTACCTACCTCCAACGACGAAACATCATTTGTGAAAGTGCGGGCCAAACTGCTTCCATCCTTGCTCAAGAGCAAATAGCACATTGTTGTTTTGAGCAGTTAGACTCACAAAAAACATACTACAGTTATTACTAAATTTTGCTGCGAGTAATAAAATGAAATCCAAGAATCCATTCAGAGAGTTAGTAAATAAACTACAGCAAATTAGAAAGGAGTCGCTGACTAAAGAACAGATCAACAAAGTCAACACAATACTAAAAAAGACCAAGCAAGCCGAGAACTAAAACGACTCCGTCGTTTTAGTTCTCGGGTATCTATTTTTGAAGACCATGAATTCAAGGGTCCTTTTTCTATGGCCTCTGAAGAAGTCCGATATGCTCTCAAAACATTATACCCGCCGATACCGTGTTGTCCGCCCGGCCCCCAGTCGCTTGATGAGTTTGAGTTCGAGCAGACGAGTTAAAATTTGCTTTGCGGAGACCGCGGGAATTTTGAGTTTCGCTGCGACTACCTTAGTTGAAATCTCTTCAGATTTTAGAAAGAGCGCGAGTGCCTTTTGCTGGTTGGGCGATAGAAGCGAATCAGTAGGTGCGCTTTCGAGCAGATCTTTTAATACCTCGATCTGCCTTGCCATCACGTCGATAAAAAAATGAACCCACCGCGCCATCTCGGCCTTCGGTGATTTACCATCCTTTTGGGCCGTGCGAAGTGCAACATAGTATTCAGTTTTGTGGTCCTCAATAATTTTTTCTAGTGAGGCATAAGGCATATAAGTATATCCGGCCTGCGCAAGCAGGAGATTTGTAAGAATTCGGCTAAGTCGTCCGTTACCATCGTGAAATGGGTGAATCGCTAAAAATTCTACAATAAAGTTGGCAACCACAAGAATCGGATGAAATTCGCCATGCTTAAGTTCTGCTCGGGACCATTCGATTAACTCCTGCATTTCAGAGGGAGTGAGATAAGGTTCGGTAGGATTAAAAAGAACGGCTTGCCCTCCTGCCGGATCAAAAGCCACAACCTTATTAGGTGTTGATTTGTATTTGCCTCGTCGGTTTTTGTCTTTCTCCGAGTATTGCAGCAAGGAACTGTGGAACTGGAGAATCATGCCCTCAGTAAAAGGAATGTCCTTATATGA
>CAYHRT010000008.1:0-2615 GCA_964359085.1 uncultured Bdellovibrio sp.
TTAGAGGTCCCATAATGGAAAGGTTGACCGCCACCATGGTTTCGCGCGAACGTTTGAGCTGTGGCCAGAATGTCTATAAGGCCGAAAAAAATGATCTTGCGGTTGATGGATACGATGTTTCAATTAAGGTCAGTGATATGACCCATTTAGTATGCAGAATGCGTCCCATGGCCCCTACTATCGTTGAAATAACCAAGAAATATTTTGATCGCATTAAGGGTGAGGAAGTGGTTAAGCGCGGTCTTCTCTTGGCTCGTCCACTTCGCGTAACTGGTTCTGTGAATTAAGAAATTGCTTCATCTTAAATGGTTCCTGACCCAAATATGGCCGTGGTATTATTGATGCTGCGGCCATAGTATTTATGTATAGGATGTACGGGGGTTGGAGATGTCAGTCGCGATTCTAACAATCGGCTTTATTATCTTTTTAGTGGCGGGTTATTGGACCTATGGTCGCTGGGTGGCGCGGCACTTTGATCTCTCGCCAACTCGCCAAACGCCTGCCAATCAATTACAAGATGGAATTGATTTTGTTCCCACCCATCCTTTTTATCTCTTTGGCCAACATTTTTCCGCTATCGCTGCCGCCGGGCCCATCGCAGGTCCCATCATTGCCGCCCTTACTTTTGGCTGGCTTCCGGGGCTTTTGTGGATCGCGTTTGGTGTTATTTTTATTGGCGCTGTTCATGATTTTTCAAGTTTGATTGTTTCGGTTAAACACGGAGCATGCTCTATTGCTGAGCTGGCCCGGACTAATATTTCTCGCAAGGCCGGTCTGGCCTTGATGGGATTTATCCTAATCTCCTTGGTTTACATTATTGTGGCCTTTGGCGATATCACAGCTTCCAGTTTTGTTTATGTCTCGGAGGAATTACAGGCCGTGCATACCAACTTCCATCCTGGGGGCGCGGTGGCGGCATCGTCCGTTTATTATCTGTGCCTATGCTTTATATTGGGTTTGGTTCAGAGATTTTTCAAACTACCTTTGTGGTTAGTTTCCATCATTTTTCCAGCACTGGTGGTTTTTACTTCCTGGGCAGGCACGATGACCTCCCAATATTTTTTACTTGATCTGAAAACCTGGGCAGTTTTGATTGCGCTCTACTGCGCCTTGGGTTCCATGCTGCCTAACTGGATGTTGTTACAGCCGAGGGGATTTCTAGGCGGGTTCATTTTATATTTCGCACTGGCCATTGGACTTATTGGACTGCTTTTTGGGGGCCACTCCATTCAATTGCCGGCACTCAAAGAGGGCGTTTCATGGTTCGCGGGTACCACCGGGATGTTTCCCTTTTTATTTGTTACTATCGCTTGTGGCGCCTGTTCTGGCTTCCACGGATTGGTGTGTTCGGGCACCACCTCCAAACAAATTGATAAGGAAACCCACACTCATCCCATTGGCTATGGGGCCATGCTCTCTGAAGCCTTGGTGGCCTTCATCGCTCTCGCCGTCGTGATGGTTCAACTTCCTGAAGGGATTAAAGGCATGAAGCCGGGAACAATTTATGGCAAGGGCATTGGAGATTTTTTAACTATGGTGGTGGGAGAGAAATATCGTTTAGAGGCGATGACTTTTGGGGCCATGGCCTTTTCAACTTTTGTGTTTGACACCCTTGATGTGGCCACGCGCTTGGGCCGTTATCTCATTCAAGAGCTAACCGGTCTCAAAGGTTGGTTTGGTTCTTTTATGGGGACTTGGGCGGTTGTGGTGCCGGCCGGGTTAATTTTATTTTTTTCAGATGCCGGTTCTTGGACCAAATTCTGGGGATTATTCGGGGCCTCGAATCAACTGCTGGCGGCCCTGACACTTTTGACCATTACTCTTTGGCTTAAGGACTCTAAACGGCCCATTTATTTTACCTTAATTCCTATGTTCTTTGTGCTGGCCATGACTTTATTCGCCCTATGCGGTTTGCTCGTGGATGGTTTGCAAAAGATGCATGGTTTTGATCTGTCTTTCGTGATTACCCTAACATCAGTGTCACTTATTATTTTGGCCGGGGTAGTGGGTTTTGAGTCCTTTAAGCGCG
This sequence comes from uncultured Bdellovibrio sp., assembly GCA_964359085.1. GTDB lineage: Bacteria > Bdellovibrionota > Bacteriovoracia > Bacteriovoracales > Bacteriovoracaceae > GWA2-49-15. The sequence goes on from CAYHRT010000008.1 coordinate 2,030, forward strand.
CTTTTCAGAAATAGGCGAGATATAATTTATCTATTAATGGTGGGCGATGAAGTTAACAGAGCAATTGGCGGCCAAGAAGGCAAGTAAAATTCCAAAGGACATCCCTATTTTGGTTCTTGAAGATATTGAATCAATAAGAGAAGAGCTGCTTTTTGCCTTGAGTGAACTTGGTTTTAACGGTGCAATTGATGCTGCAGGTTCCATTGCCGAAGCCAAAAGTTATCTCGATAAAAAAGAATATTCTTTTTTACTCTTTGACTGGCAATTACCAGACGGAAGTGGTGTAAAACTGCTCAATGAGTACCAACGTGGCCGCGCTCAAAATCGAATTCCTGCCCTCATGTGTACCTCTAAAGATAAAGTCGATAACATCCTTGAGGCTTTGCGTTCAGGTGCCCACAACTATCTCATCAAACCTTTTACTCTAGAAACGTTGGCAGAAAAAATGGCCTATGCTTGGGATGTTTCGATGCGAGAAAAAAAACAAGAAGATGAATAGAATGGTTTCTCACAGGGCCGGTATTGGTGGCACCGGTATGCGAAAGATAAATTGAGCACCTCCACCGGGGCGATTTTTGGCCACGAC